>CAUCOL010000036.1 GCA_958444395.1 uncultured Lachnospiraceae bacterium | reverse complement strand
GTATCACCTTTTTTCTTTACTATATGCCCGGCGATCCCCATCGGTGATTCCACAGTCACTACGTGTACAAAATATCTGTCACTTATTTGTATTTGCCTACTTTGATATGACGGATCAGTTCGTCTAGTGTCTCTGCATCGCTGCTCATCTCCTGGCTGGCTGCTGAGCACTCCTCTGATGTAGCAGAGTTCGTCTGTACGACATCGTTGATCTTCTCAACATCATGATTGATCTGAAGGATTTCTTCTTTCTGTCCCTCCAAAGTCTCTGCAACACTGCTGACCTCTTTTGCAATCTCACGGGAGCTTTCTACTACATGTACCAGCCGTCCGGCTGTCTCATCGGCAATGACCATACCTTTCTTTACTGCATTGACCGAGGTCTCGATCAGCTCGGCGGATTCCTTCGCAGCTTCCGCACTCTGTTCTGCCAATACAGCGACCTGCTCGGCGACTACTGCAAAACCTCTGCCGGCTTCTCCTGCTCTGGCTGCCTCGATCGAAGCATTCAGCGCCAGCAGATTTGTCTGGGATGCGATATCATTGATCGTTGCAATGATATTACTGATCTTAGCAGAGGATGCATTGATCTCCTGCATAGACCGCACCATTTCCTGCATCTTCTCATTACTATTATCAATCTCTACTCCAGCATCCTCTGTCTTAAGACTGATATCCTTCGCATTCTCTGCATTCTCTGCCACCTGGGATGAGATCGTATTGATCGTCTGTGCCAGATTCTCTGTAATGCCTGCCTGTTCTGTCGCACCTTCTGCCAGACTGGTTGAGCTGGCAGCAACCTGTTCCGCCCCGGCAGTTACCTGATCTGCTACCTGCTGGATTCCACGGATCGTCTTTGACATGCTCTTCTCAAACGTAGTAAAGGAGTCCAGAATATTCACAAAATCTCCTTTCCACTCTACCTCCGGCTGTACGTCGAAGTTTCCTTCTGAAAATTCTTTCATGGAACGACTGATATCGTCCACATATGTACTCAGTGTGCGGATCGACTCACGCAGACTGTGTGCCACATGTCCGATCTCATCATCCGAATGGTAAGAACTCATGCTGTGAAGATTGCCCGCAGATAATTCCTGGGCTGTTTCTTCGATGGAATGCAGCGGTGTAAGGATCGAATCAATAATCTGCTTACTCAGCTTCACAGCCGCCAGGATCGCCACGATAATCAATACGATGATCCCGACAATACCAATGATCGCTGCTACATAGCTCTTACGGATTGCTGCTTCCTTACTCTGATCTGTGACCTGATCGATCTCCTTCGCAATATCTACTACCTGCTCCAGTGCCGGTGCACATTTATTCAGAATCTCCTGTGTCGCTGTATCTTTATCTCCCTTTTCAAGCAGACCGATGATCTCTTCTCCGATCTGCGCCCACTCTGTCACAGAAGTCTGAAAACGTTTATACAGTTCGTCATCCACCACATTTGTAGACTTCAATGCTTTCAACTCCGGATCAAGATCTGTCAGATAAGACTCAATCCCTTCTTTATATGTACTCTGCTGGGATGTATCCTCATTCAGTGCCATTTCACGAATGTAACGTGCCGCCACATTAATGTCGATCCGGCACATCTTTACAGCGGTATCTGCCTTCTGTGCTCCCTTGATATAACCGGATAGATTTCCAAACAATACCCCCAGTGCCACGATACCAACCACACCGGATATCACCATCATTCCGATCAGTGTACGGTAGCTGTAGCTCAGCTTTTCCTTCAACTTCATCCTGTCCATTTTCTTGTCCACGTATGACATGCTGTTCACTCCTTGCTTGTATGTTATTCCCGCTGCACATTCCTCACTCCAGCCTTAAAAGTACCTGATTCTTTTTTAACTTGATATATGATGTGCAGACCTTCTTTAGGTGTTCTTTCTATTTTACTCCTGCCCAAAAACACTGTCAATTTACTATTGGAGATATTTACAAATGTTTACAATTTGTCCATAGATACAGAGATTACTCTACCGTTTTAGTTTTTAATCGTAACAATATATTTTTCTTTTTTCTAATATAGATTAAGTGATAGCACACGTTGTCACAAAATCGGATTTTTGACATTATTAGGAAATGAAAAGTTTCCTATTAATGCCCAAAAGCCTCAATATTAATATTAATTGAAGCTTTTTGTTTTCCGGTGCGACCGGTTCTCTTTATTTAAAATTGTGTGTCTCTTCTACTGCCCCTACTTTGCTTCGCGGATAATCTTGCGGATCGGCAGGATGCAGCCCGGTGATACCGACAGCTCATCCACACCCATCTCCAGGAAGGTCTGTGTCAGCTCCGTATCCGCTCCAAGTTCTCCACAGATACCTGCCCAGATGCCTTCTTTATGTGCATTTTCTACTACCATACGGATCATACGCAGTATCGCCTCATGATGTGCATTATAAAACGGATCCAGCTTCGCATTCTGACGATCGATCGCCAGTGTGTACTGCGTCAGATCATTCGTTCCAATGCTGAAGAAGTCCACTTCCTTTGCCAGAAGATCACTGATCATCACGGCAGCCGGTGTTTCGATCATGATGCCTTCCTCGACCTCACCCATCTCGATTCCTGCATCTGCCAGTTCTGCTTTCACCTGCGCGGAGATCTCCTTAATCTGACGCACCTCCTCCAGCGATGTGATCATCGGATACATGATCGCGATATTTCCATATGCACTGGCACGGAACAGTGCACGCAGCTGTGTTTTAAAGATATCCTGTCTCGTCAGGCAGATACGGATCGCGCGATAACCCATTGCGGGATTGTCCTCATGCTCCAGATGGAAATAGTCTACCTGCTTGTCTGCACCGATATCCAGGGTACGGATGATTACCTTTTTGCCTGCCATCGTCTCTGCCACCTTGCGGTAGGCTGCAAACTGCTCCTCCTCGGTCGGATAATCGGAGGACTCCAGATACAGAAACTCACTTCGGAATAAACCGATGCCCCCTGCATCATTCTGCAGAACAGCTGCCAGATCAGATACATTGCCAATATTGGCATACAGATTCACCTTCTGTCCGGATTTTGTCACATTTTCCTTGCCTTTCAGAGTCTGCAAGAGTTCCTTCTGCTGCTGATCCTGTGCCTGTTTCTCCCGGTACTGCGCCAACGTCTCTTCATCCGGATCGACCAGAAACGTTCCGGTATATCCATCGACGATGCCCGTCTTTCCATTCCATGCCGCGTCGATCTCCACACCGATCAACGCCGGAATGCTCATTGTACGGGCAAGGATCGCCGTGTGGGAATTGGAAGAACCGAGACGTGTTACAAATGCCAGCAGTTTGCTTTTATCCATCTGTACGGTCTCGCTCGGTGCCAGATCCTCTGCTACAATGATCACCGGCTGATCCCCGATCTCGCTGTTGTTTTCCTGTCCGCTCAGCACCGACAGCACACGCTCGGAGATATCCTTTACATCCGCAGAACGCGCCTGAAAATATTCATCATCCATATTGGCAAACATCTCTGCAAAATTGTCTCCGGTGATGCCGACAGCATATTCCGCATTCACCCCCTGGGAAGATATGATATTGGTTACGGAATCATTGTAGTCATCATCTTCCAGCATCATAGCATGCACATCAAATATTTCTGCATGCATTTCACCCACTTCTTTTACAGCCTTTTCGTATAGTTCATGCAGCTGCTCAATCGCTGTTTCCTTTGCCTGCTCATATCGTTTCAGTTCAGCCTCTACATCGTCCACCTTCTTACGAACGACCTGATTCTGTACCTTTGAATAAAATTTGATTCTGCCAATCGCTACTCCACTAAATATCTTCTTACCTGTATATCTCTCCATAATCCAATATCCATGCCCTTTCCGTTAATATGGCATAGCGCCCGTACATCCGTCTCTGCAAATGCCGCATAAATCGTCACGGTATCCCGCTACACCGGTAACCCCATCTGTCACTATAATGCTATCGATTACAGATTCTCTTTAAAAAATGTCTCCAGTGCTGCGGCAGCCTCTGCCTCTCCGTCACCTTCTACATTGACCGTTACTGTATCGCCCTTCTTGACGCCCAGTGCCATCAGTGCCATTAATTTCTTGGCATCGGCGCTTTTCCCATTGGACTCGATCGTCACATTGGCACCGTATTTTTTCACCTCTTTTACCAGAAGCCCTGCCGGTCTTGCATGAATTCCTACCTCGTCTGTAATCGTATACTGAAATGTTGTCATTTCGTCCACTTCCTTTCTTTGTGTTTGTACTGTGTTTTATGAAATAGATTCCGCTAAGATCAAATCTTTGCGGAGCGTTTTTATTTTATAGAAAATGAGAAATTTCCTATAAAAAAACCGGATAAATAGAACATAGGCATAGATAGTCTCTCTCAATCTCTCTTGTTCTATTCATCCGGGTTTTGCCAACTCAATGTCACAATCCCTTCCGAACGCCTACTGCTTCTGCGTAATCCTCTGAATATGCATCGTCAGATAGGTCACTTCCTCGTCCGGCACATCGCATTGCAGTCTTGCTTTCAGATAGCTTCGTATCCGCAGTGCGCAGCGATAGCTTTTTGGATACTGTGTTTTTACAAATGTGTTAAACTCTTCATTCCCCTGGTCATATACCTCTCCTTTCAGAGAACGTTCCAGGAAAAACTTCAAATGTGTCACGAAACGTTCATAATACAGATCTGAATCATCCGGTATCCTGCCAAATGTATAATGCACTACATTGGAAATGTCTTTCAGAATCCCCGGCAGATTCATCGTTTTATGCATGTCCCCGCCAACCTGTGCGTTGACCAGATGCAATGCAAAAAAACCTGCTTCATCCTCTGAGAGCTCTACTCCCAGATCGTCCCGGATCACCCCCAGCGCCTTTAAACCAACCTCAAATTCCGGCTGGTAAAACCGCTTGATCTCCCAGAGAAGCGCATTCTCCAGCTCCATCCCATTCTTGACCCTTTCTACCGCGAAGTTCAAATGATCCGTCAAAGTAATGTATATCGTATCATTCAGTTCCTTTGACAATGTCCTTTTGGCATAAGAAATGATCTTGGATGCTGTGGAAATGTATTCATAAGGGATATCCTTCACCAGCGACTCAAACTTCGTCGCACTCTCCTGCGGCAGGGAATAGATCTTCTCGATCCGCTCCTGCTCGATCGGATCCCCTTTCTTCTTCTGAAAAGCAATCCCCTTTCCCATCACAACTACTTCTTTGCCATGTTCATCATAAGCACTGGCGACATTGTTATTGATTACTTTTATTATCTTCACGGCATCCATTCCCTCCGGTCGTCATCGTATGATAGAACCGATCTCCCGTCATAGAATGAAAAAAACTGCGCCATACTCATCTTCCCAGTCATATTGATATGAAGTATCATCATAAATACTGATGATAAAACAGCAATACAGGTGATAACCTGTGTCTTATCAATTATGTCTTATCGAGTATAACCCAGTCTTGCCTAAATACGATAGTAACAATCCGGTTCGCTCATCGCTTATCTCATTTGATAAGCATATTTTACTATGCTTTGTACTGTTCGTCAATAGGAACTATTTATTTTGTTTATATTCTATAATGTTTTTTGTGATTTTTTGTGCATATTCACGATTTATACTGTATCGAGTCCCCGGCAGCTCTATGAAAAACAGAGTGTCCGGGAACTTCGACCCACACCACGGCTGCATCCCGGTTTCTATTTGCGCAACGCTCTATAACACCGAGTCGCGCACGATCACCTTATAGCCCATCTTCACCTCGCGCCGGATGTCTTTGCCGCTCTCCAGGATACCCAGAAGCATATTCGCCGCTTCGACTCCACTTGTCTTATAATAGTAATGCACCGTCGTCAATCCAACTGCCGACACCTGTCCCAGTACCGTGTCTCCAATTCCCGCCAACCGGATCTGCTTCGGCACACGGATCCGCTGTTCCCGCAGATATGTCATCGCTCCAATCGCTATATTATCTGTCGCACAGAATACCGCATCAACCTCCGGCGATCTCGTAAGCAGCTGCTTCATCTGCTCATACCCGGACTCGATCCTAAACAGTGCCTCTGCCATATCCCTCTCCGGATCAAACTCCGCCTGCTTCCCCATTTCTTCCTTCCACGCAGCTACTGCATCCAAAAATCCCCGGCACCGGTCCTTTCCTGCCGCCTGATCCTTCTTCGTCACCCCGATATATCCGGCATGCCGGGCTTTCTTCAGCAGACGTTGTGTCACATCCCTGGCTGCATGATAGTCATCGTAATACACACAGGAATAGCCCTGTGCCTGCTGTCCCAGCACAACTACCGGCACATCCATCTGCTTCATACATTTGTAATGCTCCTTTGTCAGGATCGTACCGATCAGTATGATTCCATCCACATGGCTCGCCTGAAAAAGCTTCATATATTTTAATTCTTCTTTTTCATGATTGTCTGTATTTCCCAAAAGCAGCTGGTATCCTTTCTCTGCCAGTACCTGGCTGATCCCGGCAACCATCCGCCCGATCGAATCGGAATTGATCTTCGGGATGATCACACCGATCAACCGGCTCTGACCGCTTCGCAGCTGTCTCGCCTGCACGGACGGCTTATAGCCTGTTTCCTCGATCACCCGGCGGATCTGCTGCTTCTTCTCTTCACTGACATAGCCATCATTCAAATAACGGCTGACGGTTGCTCTGGATACACCTGCCATTTTCGCTATTTCATTTATATTCATGATGCACTCCATTCTGCAGACTATATAATCTGTACTTCGATGTGAGAACGATTTCATTCTTTTTTTTATTGTAACATATTTTATCCTGCCTGAATAGCGGTTTTCCTCTTGCAAAATCAAAGAAATCGACTATAATAAATAGTGTCGGTAACATATGCAGTTGTAGTACATCGGTAGTATATCAGCTTCCCAAGCTGAGGAGGCGGGTTCGACTCCCGTCAGCTGCTTATAGACTTTATTAATTTCATATTTTTCCTTTCAGAGCAGGGTGTCAAAGATTTCTTTGGCGCCCTGCTCTTATATAATGAAAGAACAAAGAGTCGCTTGCGACTCTTTCGCGCTTGAGCGGAATGCGTAGCATTTATTTCTTTTCCGCGAAATGCGCATCCTCACGGAGTGTTTTTTATGTTATAGGAAACGACAAGTTTCCTATAACATAAAAAAGGCGCTCCTATTCAAAATAGGAACGCCTTTGCTCTTACTGATGTTTACTTTAGCACAACTTCCAATCTTTTACAAGACCTTATTTTAAAAAAATTAATTTCCCACCGGCCTTTACTTATATTCCTTAACTCAAACAGATCGTTTACCATATAAATCAAAACTCAAAGAATACAAAGTAATTTTTCACGAACTGTGTCCATATGTGGATCTATAATACCAAAATCCATTTCTTTATAACACCATGCAGCATGTCCAATATGATACTTTTCAAATACAGTGTGAATGCTCTGATACCACCGCAGTGTATCCTGTGGATCCACGCGGTTGATCACACCATACTCTCCGCAATAAAGTGGAACATTTCTTTCCTCTGCAACAGCGACTGCTTCTGCAAATAAGGATTCAAATAGCGAACTGTCTAACGATTTCTCTGTGTCGGGAACCGATTCCAGCATAATTGCATTATCCGGCAGATACCGGCGTGTCAGTTTCTTGATCTGTACATTGGTCTGATCGAAAGCCACCTTCAGATCCTGCGGCATTCCCTCTACCCAGTATGCCCCCTGATGTGTAAAAATCAACGGCTCATAGCAGTGAAAATTATAAACGATATTGTCGTCCACCGGCGCTGCCAATGCCTTAACCGCCAGCACACAGTTATTCCAATATCCACCGATCAGAATCTTCGTCGTCGGCGCGATCGCACGGATCCTGCGGATACAATTCTGTGAGATTGCATTCCAGGCATCCATCGTATGCTCATCGGTCACTTCATTTAACAGCTCAAATGCCACGCGATCCCCATAACCGCCATATCTTCTCGCAAGCTCCTCCCACAGGGTATAGAAATATTCCTGATAACGGCTGCTGGTAAAGAAGCCGTCTTCTTTCTCTCCCTTATCAAAAGAATATCCGGCAGTCTTGTGCAGATCCAGGATCAGGTTCAACCCGTATCTGCCACACCAGTCAACCGCTCTCTGAATATGTGCAAAACCGCTGTCGATCAACTGACCCTGTTCGTCCTGTATTACATTGTAATCAATCGGCAGGCGGAGGTGATCCAGCCCCCAGCTGCTCAATCTCCTGATATCCTCTTCCTCAATAAAATGCTCCAGATGCTCTTTCCTGTAATCGCACTGGGAAAGCCAGCCACCCAGATTCACCCCTTTTTCATATCCTATCCACGTTCTCATAAGCAAAACCTCTCTTTCTTCTTTCGGCATATCTGCCCATCCTATTTGGTTCCTTGTGATCACATCGTCATAGTAGTATATTTTCGTCCTTTATGATACAATAAAACCGACATTTGTATCACAGAACCGACGTAAAGCATTGACAATGACAGGCCAAGAAAGGAATCACATATGACGGTAAAAAAGGAACTGCAGGCCTTACTGTTTCAACAGCAGCAGGAAGAGTATTCACATATTTCGATCGAGGAGGAATTTGCCTTTTATCGGGATATCGCCCGTGGCAATCTCGCTGTCCTGCAGGGAAATATTGCAGAAGAGCCCTGGGAACACATGGGTGTGCTGTCCAGTGATGCCTTGCAAAATCACAAATATCATCTGGTGATCCTGATCTCGATGATCACCCGTTTCTGCATCGAGGAGGGTCTGGAGCCGGAACAGGCATATACGCTCAGCGACCTGTTTATCCGCAAGGTCGATGCCTGCAGCCGGCATGATTCGCTCGATCACCTGAAGGTCGAACTGGTCACAGAATATACCCGGACCATGCATGCCCTGAAAAACGGTGAAAACCTCTCTTATCATGTCCGGCATGCAATCGACTATATTATGCAGCACATCTCCACTCCCCTCTCCAGCGGAGATGTGGCAGACGCCATCGGACTGCACCGCGATTATCTGTCCAGACTCTTTCACGCAGAAACAGGATATACCCTCGGACGGTATATCCTGCACAAAAAATGTGAAACTTCCTGTTATGTGCTGCGAAACAGTTCGATCAGCTGTACCGATATCAGCTCCTTTCTGGGCTTTTCCTCCTGCAGCCATTATATCCGCTGCTTCCGGAGAGAATATGGTGTCACACCGGCACGATACCGGAAAACGCACGAATTTCACTAGAACGTAATCCCTCGTAATTGCCGGAGAACAGAACTAAAAAAATGTAAGGTACCATGTCAATTTTTATCCATCATTTACTTACCCGTACTTGATTTTCGATCCAGCATCTTCACCATAGAAAATAGCGAAGCGCCGATGATGAAGATACAGAACAGTTTTGACTTTGTACTGCATTCTGACCAGCTGTTCACCGCAATCACAAGCCATAACGCTGCCTGCACTCCCTGTGCAACTGCACAGACAATATAATTATCCTTTTTTAAAAAGCGCAGGGTTAATAGCACCATATATATAATAATAATAAAAAATAAAACAATCGTTGAAATCATACCAAATCCCCTTCCATTCTTTGATAAGTACCATACCTGATCTATGTGGCTGCCAGCGGCTCAGTCTGCCTTATCCGATCAAGACCTTTTTCCCTTCAAACGCAAATCCATAGTGACGGATCCGTTCTGCCTGTGAGAACGTATTTCATATCGTTCCTTCAATTCTACCACCAGGAGGTTATTCAAATCGAAAAAAATCGATTTCTTAGACACTCTGGTAATACCTGTCATGATGGCACGCTCCAGGTAAGGATTCGTCTTAAACGCAGCACGCTGATAGAGGTTGCCAGCCGCGCATCCGACAGATTATCGGCTTTCACCGCTGCAAAACTCAAAAAATCACAGGATACGTTCCCTGCAGCTTCTGATATTTTTCCTCTTCCCAAATAGAAAGCCCCTGAATTCCTATGCCGATCACTTTTCTCATAAATTCACCTGCTCCCCTCATCCACAACATACTATCATTAGCTACATTATAACGGTGCATCCTCTCCGTTACAAGTCAAAAGCTCCGCCTTCAGAGTGCAAAATAGGAAAAACTCGTCACCAACC
>CAUCOL010000035.1 GCA_958444395.1 uncultured Lachnospiraceae bacterium | reverse complement strand
GGGGCTCCTTCCGTTCTTTATGACAGCAGCAATCTATATTGGGATCCTGCTGTTTGGTATCGGCGGTATTTTTCTGGGACCGTTTGGTGTGATCCTGATCCAGACACTCTATACGATCACATTATCGTCGGAATGATTATGCGGAAGGATAGACAAAGGTAGCGGACTGCTATTTTCTGCAAAATCTATAAATATGTACGAAAAAAGACAAAAGTTTCTAATTGTTCACAAATTCTTTACAAGTTCATCATTGGCAGTTCACAAATCATCCCTATAATGAACTTATCAAATGAAGCAAAACATTTGATAAGTGCTTAAAATTTTTTTTCATACCTTCTCCTTTAAAGGGCTGCGAGAGCAGCTCTTTTATTTTTGCGCATTTTATATGGAAAGAGGAGGCGGTGAGAATACAATAGGATATTCTCACCGCCTTCTGCTGATTTGATTCTATATTCTTGTTGTTTTATCCATTTTGCCTTTGTACACAATCCATTCTCTGCCATTTCGCAGTTTATGTTCTGCGCATCCTATAGTTTGAAACGGTAGCCCACACCCCAGATCGTTTCGATGTATTTTGGCTGGGAAGAAGAATCATCGATCTTTTCACGGATCTTCTTGATATGGACGGTTACTGTTGCAATGTCTCCGATCGATTCCATTTCCCAGATCTCTTTAAAGAGTTCTTCCTTCGTATACACATGGTTTGGATGCTCTGCAAGAAAGGTCAGCAGGTCAAACTCCTTCGTTGTAAATGCTTTTTCGTTACCATCGACATAGACGCGGCGGGCAGTCTTATCAATCTTCAGACCACGGATCTCGATGATATCGTTCTCCGGCTGCTGGCTGGTGGTCAGCCGCTGATAGCTCGCCAGATGTGCCTTTACACGCGCTACCAGTTCACTGGGACTGAATGGCTTTGTCATATAATCATCAGCGCCCAGACCCAGACCACGGATCTTATCAATGTCATCCTGCTTGGCAGATACCATGATGATCGGTGTATTTTTCTTTTCACGGATCAGTTTACAGATTTCGAAGCCGTCCATACCCGGTAACATCAGATCCAGAATGATCAGATCGAAATTCTCATCCAGTGCTCTGGCAGCACCGCTGCTTCCGTCCTTTTCCATTGTTACTTCAAAATCACTTAATTCGAGATAATCTTTTTCCAGTTCAGCAATCGCTGTTTCATCCTCAATAATCAATATTTTTGCCATAGTAATCCGTCATTCCTTTCTTGGTGCGCAAATTCATACCTGTTTTTTTAATGTAAAAAAGATGCTGGTGCCTTCTCCCAGGGTACTCTGTGCCCAGACTCTGCCACCGTGGTCTTCGATAATGCGGGCGACGATCGCCAGTCCCAGTCCACTGCCCCGTTTGGAAGAATTTCGGGAAGCATCCGCACGGAAGAACCGATGGAAGATATAAGGGAGATCTTTGGCTTCAATGCCGGGACCATTGTCCCGGATCTCGACCTGGACAAACTCATCAGGATGCATGGCATCTTCGACTTCCGTACCATCGTCATTCAACTGACGGTAGAGCGGTGTGACCGGAGCCGGCAGTGGTACATCCTGGATGCGGATAGTGATCGTACCGGCATCTTTGTCCATATATTTCTCTGCATTTCCGATAATATTGTTAATGACACGTTTCAGCTGCTCAGGATCTGCCAGCACCACAGTGTCCTCAGAACATGTATTTTCATATGTCATTGTAACATGTTTTGTCTCCATGTCCAATGAAAATTCTGTGATGCAGTCCTGAAAATAGCTGTGCAGATTGAGCGGAATGAAATGGTAGGGAAGTGTATTTTGTTCTACCTTTGCAAAAATAGAGAGCTCATCTACCAGATAACTCATATCCGATGCCTTAGAGTAGATCGTACGGACATATTTCTGCTGTTTTTCCGGCGTATTGGCGACACCATCCAGAATGCCCTCAGCATAGCCTTTGATCGATGTCAGCGGAGTCTGCAGGTCATGTGCCATACTGCTGATCATTTCGCGGGTATCCTGCTCATAGCGCATGCGTTCGTCGATCATTTCCTTTAACCGGATCCGCATCTCTTCAAAGTCACGGCACAGCTCTCCAATCTCATCAGTCGAAGGAACCGGAACCGGATTAGCGAGGTAGCCGGCACCGATCTGCATCGTAGCGATACGCAGTACATTCATTGGTTTGACGATGCTGCGGTAGAGCCAGATCACCAGACCGAGTGCAGTGAGCACGATGATACATGCCATCATGGCGATCAGTTTTTTGATCGAATGTTCCCAGGTAGGCTGCAGATGGTTCAGATCTGTGATCAGATAGAACTGGCCGCAACTATGGTCAGTAAAATAGAAATCCTTTGATTTGATCAGTCCGGGGATCGAACGGTCGATGATCATCGTATTGCGAGAACCGGTATTATAGTCACCAAAGTCCGGCAGTTTATCCATTTTCTTGTAGATCGCAGAATTTCCGATGAAATAATCTTCATTTGCGATCCGGACGATCAGGAAGGAGTAACGTTGATTCAGCATCTGATTTAATCGACGCAGAAATTCCTTATCGGCAAATTCATCCGGTGATTCATCTGCCAGCTCGACCAGTTCATTGTAATCCTTCATGGTTGTTGTATACAGGACATGTAAAGGATTAAATAAAAAGGAAGAAGCAGAGATATCTGTCTGATAGGAATCTGCCAATATCGTGCTTTGCTGTGAAAGGATGATATTGGCACAGATACCCATTGTAAGAAATGGGAAAAAGATCAGGATCAGAAAGGACAGGATTAAACGGGTACGTATTTTCATAGGAAACCACCATACCTTTCATAAATGTGTGTTAATATGCATTTTCATTGACTTTCCGTCCAAAAAATGTCAGGAAAAGAATCTTAAAATCCAGCCACAGGGACCAGTTTTCTACATAGTAAAGGTCACAGTCGATTCGTTTGGTGATTGAGGTATCGCCGCGGTAGCCATTTACCTGCGCCCAGCCGGTCATGCCGGGACGTACCTGGTGCTTGATCATATAGCGTGGGATCTTTTCTTTAAATTCATTGACAAAGAAAGGACGTTCCGGACGGGGACCGACCAGACTCATATCTCCCAGCAGGACATTGACCAGCTGAGGCAGTTCATCAATATTCGTCTTACGCATAAAACGGCCGATCGGCGTGACACGCGGATCATTGGCGGTTGTCCATGCTTTTTTCTCTTCGGATGCCTCCTGAACACGCATGGAACGGAATTTATACATCTGAAATTCCTTGTTATGCAGACCAATACGTGTCTGCTTGAAGATCAATGGTCCCGGCGAAGTGATCTTGATCAGAAGGGCAACGATACCCATCGGGATCGCCAGTACGATCAGTCCGAACAGGGAACCAAATACATCGATCAGACGTTTTACGGCATTGTTCAGAGACGAACTCAATGGAACATGACGGATATGAATGACAGGCAGTCCATCGAGGTCCTCTGTATATGGCTTCGTCGGGATCACATGGTTATAATCCGGAATAAATTTCGTATGAACACCACATTTTTCACAGGTAGAAACGATGCGTTCCAGTTTGGAATACTCATCAATGCTTAATGTAATGACAATCTCATCGTAGGCATTGGTGCTGAGCAGATCCTCCAGCATATTGGTATTTCCGATGATCGAGATATTCTTATAGGTAGTTCCTGTTTTCTTGGTATCATCCAGGATCCCGTGTACATAATATCCCCAGTCCGGATGTACCCGGAGACGGTCGATATAGCCTTCTGCCGTCCGGCTGTAGCCGACCAGAAGAATGTGCTTGAGGTTCTTGCCGTTTTTACGCATTTTGCGCAGGATCATATTGATACACATGCGGAAGAAGAAATCAATCATCAGATTCATTACCGCAAACATGACCAGGAAGAGACGGGCATAGTTCTGCTGCTTAATAAAGAACAGCACTGCCACGCAGTAAATGATACCGAGAAAATTTGCCTTGATCAGTCCAAACAACTCTGCCCGGCGTCCGCTGGTACGCTTTGGGTTATACAGATCGCACAGGTTGTAAATGATCAGATAACAGGGGATCAGGAAAACCAGCATATTCACATAGTCCCGCAGCGGTTTCACATAGCCGATCGAAGCCGGTATGATGTGGTGCGTCACCAGAAATCCCATATCATCAAAACGCAATATATATGAAAGGATAAAAGATGCGGCAATAATGATCGCATCAATGATCACATGAAATAAATTCAGTAATTTTTGGTTCTCTCTAATCAAAAGTTCATCCTCACTTTCAAAATACTGTCGCAACTGTCTGGTATCCGCACGGTTCCTGACAGTTACTAAGATTCTATTATAATGGTTTCGCCCGAAAATCGCAATGCTATTCCCCTGCAAATTATATTCTGATTTTTGCTTATAAGTCTGCGTAAACCTGGATGAAAAATATTGAGCTCGCCGCATGGTGGGATCGTAACTGCTCATCAGGGTGTGGGAAATTTTAGTTTTTAAAAAAATTTAAGAGGGATTTCACAAGTACGACACATTTCATTGTTACTATGCAGTGGTATGGAAACGTGGTATACTTTTCTGTACGATGCAAAAATGAGTATTAGAACTGGGTGCTTGTTTTAGAGGATGCATCAGATACAAAAGGATTCAGTGAAAGCTGAATGGAAACGGAGGCCAGTATGGACGAAAAGGAAAAGAAAGCTACAAATGAAGTCGATGAAAAAGACGTAGATGAGGCAGTGCAGGCAGGCGAGGGACAAAGCGGGACTGCACAGGGAGACACTGCAGAGAAGACGGCGTCTGAAGAGACAGCAGCAAAGAAGCATTATACAGGGGAATACGGGAATTTCGTAGAAACAGAGGATGAACCGGTCAGCTCCGTATACAGCTTTTCTTATAAAGATCATCCGGAGTCAGCAACACGTTCCGGAGATTATTATGCAAATGACAACGCAAAATATCAGTCTTCTGCAAATGGGAATGATACAGAGCAGGCAAATGGTTCCAATGCACAGAGTGGTGGAACGGAGGCCGGATGGCAGGCATCCGGTCAGTCTTATCAGGAGCAGAATAACAGCTGGCAGCAGGCGCAGAGCGGAAGTCAGGGGTCAGCAAATAGTCAGTCGGATCCTTTTTACAGTTACCAGAGTGGAAATGGCGGCAACGGAGGAAATGGAAACTATGGTGGTACTGCAAATGGTGCCGGACCGCAGGGATCGGGCAGACAGCATAAGCCAATGGGGAAAATGACCTGGAAGAAGGTCGGCATCTGCGCTTTGTGTGCAGTCGTGTTTGGCGTTGTTGCAGCCGTATGCTTTCAGGGGGTGTGCCTGTTTTCCAGTCATGTGCTGGGGGTCAATCTGACAGCGGCAAATACACATATTGCCGGTACGACAGATAATGTCAAATATACACTGCCGGCATCGGAAAGTGCGATTGGAACAGCGGATGTATCTGCTATTGCGCGGAACACGATGCCGTCGATCGTAGCGATCACCTGTACGCAGCAGGGTCAGGATTATTATGATCTTTTCGGTCAGTATTATCAGGGAGACGACACCAGTAGTGCAGGTTCCGGATTTATCGTGGGCAAGAATGATACAGAGCTGTTGATCGCAACAAATAATCATGTGATCGAGGGTGCCAAGACGATTTCGGTGCAATTTTATGATAATGAGGTATATGAGGCAGAGCAGAAAGGAACAGATGCATCTGCAGACCTTGCGGTTGTTGCCGTAAAACTGACCTCGATCAAGGAGTCTACCTTAAAGTCGATCCGTATCGCAGCACTCGGAGATTCCTCAGAGGCAAAGGTCGGTGAGATGGTAGTCGCTATCGGAAATGCACTGGGTTATGGTCAGTCTGTAACCGTCGGTTATATCAGTGCTAAGGATCGCGAGATCACAGAGAGTTCAGAGTCCGGTCAGGACACAGGCAATGGTCAGAAGATGAAGGTGCTGCAGACCGATGCAGCGATCAACCCCGGTAACAGTGGTGGAGCACTTTTGAATATGCAGGGCGAAGTAATTGGTATCAACTCTGCCAAAATCGCTGCTTCTTCTGTTGAGGGTGTCGGGTATGCAATCCCGATCTCGGAAGCAACACCGATCATTGATGAGCTGATGAATAAAGAGGTTTTGAAAGACAACGAGAAGGGCTATCTTGGCATTACAGGAAAGTCTGTTACAGAAGAAGCTGCTTCCTTTAATATGCCGACCGGCGTATATGTCGCAGAAGTCGCAAAGGATGGTGCTGCCGGCAAGGCAGGGATTAAACAGGGCGATATCATTACGGCGATCAATGGCATTCAGGTTACAACGATCGAAAGTCTGAAGGAGAAAGCCAACAGCTATCGAAAAGGCACGAAGGTAACGATCACATTGAAGCGAAATTCCGATGGTGAATATAAAGAGCAGAAGGTTGATGTGACATTACAGGGAGCCTCTTCACTGAACAGCCTGAGTGATGGCAGCAGTGCATCACCGGCACCGACGCAGAACAGTCAGGGCGGAAATGGACGGGACAATGGAGATTCACAGAACAATGGAGATTCACAGAACAATGGGGATTCACAGGACGGACAGAACGACGGAAACAGTGATTCTTATGATGGCTTTGGATCCTTCCCGTTTAACTTTGGAAATTAAGAGCCGGCTGCACAGCATTAGGAAAAGATAGAATCCATTCGAGATAAGAGAAGATGATCGGGTATACGCATATGTACCGGTCGGATTCTCTTATTTCTGTGGTTCAGAGGGGACGAAAGGATGGAAAAGATAGAGCGGATACGTCAAAGCATTGTATTCCGGGTATTTGCTTTTTTACTGCTGACCGGGATCGAGTATGTGATCCTGGAGTGTTTTCTCGATGGAAACATTCCGGAGATTGGCTTGGAATATGGGATTAAGAATATAGCAATCTTAGCTGGAGTGAATCTTGCACTGACCGCATTGGCAGGCAGGCTTCGTCCGGCTTTTCTGGTTTCTGAAACCGTCGTTTTTTTATTTGGAATGATCAACTATTTTGTGGATTCTTTCCGTGGCTATGGTCTGGTCTACATGGATCTGTTTGCCGTAAAGACAGCTGCCAATGTAGCAGGAGAATACAGCTATCATATCGGACTGCCCTTTCTGGCGGGCTGTATATGGAGCGTGATCGGTATTCTGGGATGTTTTCTGGTGCCGGCCGGCAGGAAGAAAAAAGAACCGGGGAAAAGGATCTCCTGGAAGAATATATTACTGCGGATGGGTCAAATGGCGGCAGCCGCTGTATTCTTCGCATGGATCAGTCTGTCGCCGGATTTTTGGACCGGGATCAGTAATCTGACCTGGGATCATAATATCGGCATGGCGGAGTATGGTTATCTTCTGTATGTCACAGCAAACGCAGGGGAATCCACGGTCAGCGAGCCGGAGGGCTATTCTCCGGAGAAAGCGGATGAGATATTGAACCGTTACCGGGATGCAGATCAGGTCAACAGTGTGCTGGCAGATCATTCCGGCAATGTGGAGAATCCCAATCTGATCATGATCATGAATGAATCATTTTCAGACCTCAGTGTACTGGGAGATTTTGAGACGAACCGTCCGTATTTAAGTTATTTTAACAGCATGCAGGAAAACACGATTCGGGGCTATGCAGAGTCCTCAGTGTATGGCGGGTATACGGCAAATTCGGAGTTTGAGTTTCTGACCGGCTGTAGCAAGGCATTTCTGCCGGGAAATCCCTACCTGCAGTATATCGATGATTACCTACCTACGATCATCAGTAACCTGAAGACCCAAAAAGCATACAAACAGGCACTGGCAATGCATCCTTACAATCCATCCGGGTATAATCGGAATCGAGTGTATCCGCTGCTTCATTTTGATGAATTTCTCAGTATGGATGCGTTTAAAAAGCCGGAAAAAGTACGAAAATATATTAGTGATGCGGCAGATTTTGACAAGATCAAGCAGTTGTATGAGCAGAAAGAAAAAGAAACCTCACTCTGCCTGTTTAATGTAACGATGCAGAACCACAGTCCGTATGACGAGACGGGATATACCTTCGCAGAGCCGGTCGAGATGACCGATGGGAAATATCAGTTCCAGGCAAATCAGTATCTGTCGTTGATTAAGAAGACGGATGATGCCTGGAAGGATCTGACAGAATATTTTCAGAAGGTGGATGAACCGACATTGATCGTGATGTTTGGCGATCATCAGCCGCATCTGCCGGATAATTTTTATAAACTGGTAATGGGGCATGAGCCGGATGAACTGACCGATGAGGAGAATATGAAGCGGTATCTGGTGCCGTTTGTGATCTGGGCCAATTATGATATTCCGGAGGAACAGATTGAGAGAACATCGATCAATTATCTGTCCGTTCTGGCGATGCAGACGGCAGGGATCGAACTGACCGATTATCAGAAGTTTCTGCTGGATCTGTATCAGAAGGTGCCATCCGTCAGCGCAAATGGTTATTATGATAACCAGGGCAGGCTGCATAAATGGAGTGAGATGGGCAATGAAGCCAGCAAATTAATGGACGAATATGAAATCGTGCAGTATAATTATCTTTTCGATAAGGAAAACAGAAAGGATGCACATTATCAATTGGGGCATTGATATATTCATTCGGATCGAAACCGGATGGAAAAAGGAGCAGCGGAAATTGCATCAGATGGAAAAAGAAGGAACAGGAAAGGGACAGGTAATCAGATGAAAAGAGGAAATGTAGCAGTTATAACAGGGGCATCTTCCGGCATGGGAAGAGAATTTGCCCGACAGATTGCACAGGGATACCGCAGCGTGGAAGAGATCTGGCTGATCGCCCGCAGAGAGGAACGTCTGCTGGAACTGAAAGAGCAGTTGCTGGGACGCAGAGTAAAGATACTGACATTGGATCTTACGAAACAGGAAGGACTGGATGCGCTGCAGGAGGCACTGGAGCAGGAAAAGCCGAGAATCCGTGTGCTGGTAAATGCGGCGGGCTATGGTATGATCGGCAAGGTTGAGACGATGGACAGACAGGACAGTATCGGGATGGTGGATCTGAACTGCCGTGCATTGACGGCGATCACCTGTATGGCATTGCCGTATATGGCGGAAGGCAGTAATATCCTGCAGATGGCATCTTCTGCAGCATTTATGCCACAGCCAAAATTCGCAGTATATGCAGCCAGCAAATCCTATGTGCTCAGTTTTTCCAGAGCTTTATCCCAGGAGCTGCGTCCACGCGGGATCACAGTGACGGCAGTGTGTCCGGGACCAGTGAAGACAGAGTTTTTCGACATTGCAGAGACCTACGAAGCGGTAAAAATATATAAAAAGCTGACAATGGCAAAGGCAGATCGTGTCGTCAGACAGGCACTGCTGGATGCCAAGCACCAGAAAAGCGTGTCGGTGTATGGAGGTCTGATGCAGGGATTTCGGATGCTGTGCAAGATACTTCCACACAGTTTTCTGATGAAATTTATTCGCTGAGCTTCTTGACAGATGTGTAAAAAAAGAGTAACATATTTGCAATATTAAAATGCTTTGACGAGGAGGAGTACATGCCCTCTGGATTAGGAGAGAGAAGACGGATGGTGCGAGTCTTTATTCCGGTGGTATGGAAGTAGCCTTCGAGCAGTGGACCGAACGAGAGAGAATCTTTAGTAGACTTCAACGGAGCCTCACCGTTACAGGAGGAACGATATTGATGACAGAGATGTCGGCGTATCGGATGAGTGCAAAGAGATCTTCTTTGAATTTAGGTGGTAACACGGATCGTAGATTCGCCCTAAGCTGTATCAGCTTAGGGCTTTTTTGATTTATAAGCAGAAGGAAACTCGTCATTCCGGATAGATCAAAAACGCTCCGCTTCGATAACATCAGAAAATAGAAATAATGGAGGAACAGATGTATGATTAAAGGAACAGAACTTTTGGTAAAAGCCTTAAAAGAAGAAGGCGTAGATATTTTATTTGGTTATCCGGGAGGGCAGGCTATTGATATTTTCGATGCATTGTATGACCAGGATGATATCGAGGTAGTGCTTCCACGTCATGAGCAGGCGCTGATCCATGCGGCGGACGGATATGCACGCAGCACAGGAAAGGTTGGCGTATGTCTGGTAACGAGCGGACCGGGAGCAACGAAC
>CAUCOL010000034.1 GCA_958444395.1 uncultured Lachnospiraceae bacterium | reverse complement strand
AATCCAACGGTAAAACCAACCACGACGGTAAAGCCAACGGCAGAACCGAGCCAGAATCCAACGGTAAAGCCGGTCACGACAGTAAAGCCGACGGCAGAACCAAGTCAGAATCCAACGGTAAAACCGACCATGACAGTAAAACCGACGGCAGAACCGAGTCAGAATCCAACGGTGAAGCCGGTCACGACAGTAAAGCCGACGGCAGAACCGAGCCAGAATCCAACGGTAGCACCGGTGACAGAAGAACCAGAGCCGACGGTAGCACCGAGTCAGAGTCCGACATCAGAGCCAACGGCAGCGCCGGAACCGTCACAAAGTGCAGAACCGACACAGACACCACAGCCGGAAGAGAGTGCAAGACCGTCTGCCACACCAACGGTGACAGCAGTACCAAGTAAGAAGCCAACTACGGCTCCGACAGAAACAGCAAAGGCAACGGCGACAGCAGTACCAAGTAAGAATCCGACGGCAGCTCCGACAGAGACGGCGAAGGCAACGGCGACAGCAGTACCAAGTAAGAATCCAACGGTAGCTCCGACAGAGACGACAAAGGCAACGGCGACAGCAGTACCAAGCAAGAATCCGACGGCAGCTCCGACAGAGACGGCGAAGGCAACAGCATTGCCAAGCAAGAATCCGACGACAGTTCCGACAGAGACAGCAAAAGCAACGGCTACAGTAGTACCTACGGTCAATCCATCCGTAGTACCAAAGCCGACGCAGAGTACGAAGCCATCTGCAACACCGACTGTAAGACCGACGATCCTTCCAACACCATATGTGGATGAAACGGAGGATTGGGAGGAAGATGACACGGATGTATCTGTGCTGTATGTAACACAGAAGCAGGCACTTTCCAAAGAGATTGGAAAGGATGAAACAGCCCTTTCTTATACAAGCTCCGATTCTTCCATCGTATCCGTCGATGCGGCTGGACAGCTGACAGCAAAGGCACCGGGAAAGGTCACGGTTAAGATCTTGCTGAAGGATAACAGCATCCTGACGTATCGTTATGTCGTAAAGATACCAAAGGTAACTTTAGCAAAGAAAAGTATCACAATCAGGAAGAAACGTACTTCCAAAGCCCTTCGAGTGAAAAAGAAGCTGGCAACCGATGCGGTAAAAGGCTATAAGCTGAGCAGGAAAGGAATCATCAAGATCAACAGACAGGGTGTGATCAAAGGCGTAAAAAAGGGAAAAGTAAAGGTAACTGTTATCATGAACAGTGGTGCAAAAGCAAACTGTAAGATTAAAGTCAAATAAAAAGAGTACTACCAAAAGAGGCTGCCGCTTCCGGTCATCGTGAAGCGGTAGCCTTTTGTAATCGGTCAAAAATTTTTCTCCCCATGAATACAGATTTATTTTTGGCATGGAGGAATATTTTTGAAAGTTGGGTGAGTGATTTTAGGGGAAAGGTGCCAATAGATAAGTGAAAGATCTTTCAAGGACAGGAAAGGAGATCGCCACTACATTGCAGCTAAAAACAAAAAACGCAGAATCCTTGCAAGAACAATGGAGAAGATTGAGGAAGAACAGAAGCAGAGGAAATAGTCACACAGGTAAATCAGAAAAAATCCGGGTAATATTTTTATGGAAGCCGGGTTTGATTGGCATAGTTGTTTATGGGGGAATGCGGGTTTCAAATTTTTTTCAAGGTTTAAACATGAAATGTTCACAAAAATTCTTTACGATTTTCTTAAGAAAACACAGAACAGAAATGGAGGTTTATCGTGAAGAATCAAGTGAAAAAATCAGGAAAGAAGAAATGGATATGGGCGGCAGCCATCGCACTGGTGGCTGTTGCCTGTATTTTGCTTTTTGTGAAAGTGAAAAGCAGGAAGAAAAATGTGAATAAAACAGCGGCACAGCAGACAACTGTGAATCTGTCCAAGACCGATCTGGTGGAATCGATCAGTGCGACCGGAACTTTGGAGAGCGCATCGAGCAAAAATGTTTCCGCAGGCGTTTCAGACATTACCGTTAAAAAGGTGCTTGTATCGGTTGGTGATACGGTGAAGAAGGGGGATGCGCTGGTTCGTTTTGACCTGAGTGATCTGGAGGATGCTCTGGCGGAAGCGAAAGAGAATCTGGCGGATACAACTTCCAGTGCCAATGAAGAGGTCGCAAATGCACAGACACAGCTTCATGATGCCGAGGAAAATTATGCAGACAGCAAGTCAGGTAATGCGGATAGTGTGAAGAAAGCAAAAGCCAGTGTGACCACTCTGAAAAAACAGGTGGCTTCTATGAAGAAACAGGTCAGCCGGGCAAAGGATAAACAGACAAAGGCATCTCTTCAGCAGGAACTGACCCAGTTGGAGGAAAAGCTGGAGCAGGCACAGAGCAGCTATGAACAGGCAGTATCCAGCCAGACATCCGGCAATCGTCAGAATAAGACATCCGTTGCTTCTGCACAGACTGCATTGAAGCAGGCAAAGAGCAGCCGTACAAAGCAGATTAAGGAAGCACAGAAGCAGGTTGATCAGGCGCAGCAGAATCTGGATAAATGTGCCGTGACAGCTCCGATGTCAGGCACGGTGACTTCGATCAGTGTAGAGGACGGTGATACGTATTCCGGTGACACATTATTGAAAATACAGGATACAGATTCCTTTGTTATTACGACAAGTGTCGATGAATACGATATTGATGAGGTAGAAAAAGGACAGCGTGTAGTGATCCTGACGGATGCGACCGATGAGGATGAACTGGAAGGAAAGGTAACCTTTGTAGCCCCTTCCACAGACAGCAGCAGTGATACCGACAGCACAGGCAGCAGTGCCGATGGACAGATGTCCACCGGCAGTAGCAGCTCCGGCGATGGTTATGAGGTAAAGATCAAGGTGACTTCAAAGGATGACCGGCTTAAGCTTGGTATGACCGCAAAATGCAGTATTGTGAAAAAAGAAGCAAGCGACGTATTTGCCGTACCGTATGATGCCGTGCATACAGAAAATGGGGAGAGCTATATCCTGGTGAAGGAGGATGGATCGGACACAACACAGAAGATCACTGTAACCACAGGTCTGGAGACCGATTACTATACAGAGATCCAGTCAGATAGTTTGTCTGAGGGCATGCAGGTGGTGATTCCGTCAGACAAGATCGACACATCCACAGAGGAAAGCTCCGGTGACAGTTCCGGACTTGGTGGACTGACCGGAGGCAATATGCAGGGCGGTCCGGGTGGATCCCAGGGCGGCAACGGCGGTGGACCGGGAGGAGCACCGGGTAACGGTGGTGGAGCAGCACCGTCTAAATAGGAAAGAGAGGAAAGATCATATGGAAAAAGAGATGCAAATGACAGAAAAATCCTCTCCAATCATTCATTTAGAGGGAATCGTGAAAAAGTTTTATATCGGGAAGCCCAATGAACTTGAGATTCTTCATGGAATCGATCTGCAGGTACAAAAAGGAGAGTTTGTATCGATCGTCGGCGAGTCCGGATCAGGCAAATCCACACTGATGAATATCATCGGTGCGCTGGATCAGCCGACAAGTGGTGAATATATGCTGGCGGGAGAGCAGGTCGGCTCTCTGCGGGACAGGGAACTATCGGAGATCCGTAACCGGCAGATCGGATTTGTGTTTCAGACATATAATCTGATCCCGAGGACAACGGCATTATCAAATGTGGAACTGCCGTTGCTGTATGCCGGAGTCGGCAAAAAGGCACGGCGTGAACGTGCCAGTGAACTTTTGGAGCTGGTCGGCATGGGACAGCGGATGGATCACAGACCGGATGAGCTTTCCGGTGGACAGAAGCAGCGCGCGGCTATTGCACGTGCGATGGCAAACGATCCTGCGATCATTCTGGCGGATGAGCCGACCGGAGCCCTGGACTCGGAGACCGGGCATCACATTATGGATCTGTTTCACAGACTGCATGAAAAACAAGGAAAAACGATCGTTCTGATCACACATTCTCAGGAACTGGCAGAGGAAACGGAACGGATCATTACGCTGCGGGATGGACGGATCGTTGGAGAGAAAGGGGGGAGAAGGGCATGTTGATATGGGAAAATATCCGCATGGCATTTGAATCCCTGCGTGCCGGAAAAATGCGTGCGTTACTGACGATGCTCGGTATTATCATCGGTATCGGGTCGGTGATCGCGATCATGACGGTGAGTTCTTCCCTGATGACTTCGATTTCAGATTCCTTTCAGGAGATGGGAGCAAATAACATCACAGTCGGTGTCAGGCAGTCCAGTGAGGAAGAGCAGACGGATGCCAATGGGCTGCGCTTCGGGACCTCCGGAAAAAACGTCAGTATGGACGAAGAAGATCTGATCACTGAGGAGATGATCGAGGGATTGCGGGCACAGTATGCAAAGCAGATCGATGCGATCGCGCTCAGTGAATCGGTCGGAAGTGCAATCGCCGGTCGGAAGGATGCAACTGCCAATATTACGTTGACGGGAATCAATCAGGAGTATTTTGCAAGCAGCCAGATCACGCTTCTGGCGGGCAGAAAGATACGGAAAAAAGACATTACCGGGAAGAAAAAAGTCATTATGGTGACGGATAAGGTGGTTGACAATCTGTTTGATGGGGATAATCAGGCGGCGCTTACCCAAAAGATCAGTGTCAATCTGAATGGAACATATACAGATTATTATATAGTTGGTGTGTACAAATACGAAAGTGGAAGTGATTTTTCAGATTCCAGTGATGAAGATGTGACGACGGTAGCGTATATTCCGATTTCTACCGGAAAAGAGCAGACACATGCGGATGAGGGATACTCTCAGTTTACAGTAGTAACATCTACCGATGTGAGCAGCGTATCTGCATTTGCAGAGCAGATTGAGCAATATTTTGCGCCCTATTATGCGGCAAATGAGGATTATGAGGTCTCCACAAGTACGATGGAATCCATGACAGAATCCATGACAGAAATGGTACAGACTGTGTCGATCGCAGTAGCATTTATTGCGGGAATCTCCCTGTTGGTTGGTGGAATCGGTGTCATGAATATTATGCTGGTATCTGTCACAGAGAGAACCAGAGAGATCGGAACCAGAAAAGCACTGGGCGCCAAGAACAGTTCGATCCGTCTGCAGTTTATCATAGAATCTGTGATCTTGTGTCTGGTCGGCGGAATCCTGGGCATCGTCGTGGGATTGATCCTGGGGGCGATCGCAGCTTCGGTGCTGGGCTACTCGGCAACCGCTCCGGTGGCAGCTATGCTGGTGTCTGTCTGCTTCTCAATGGTTATCGGCGTCTTCTTCGGCTACTATCCTGCCGGAAAAGCAGCAAAACTTGATCCGATCGAAGCTCTGCGCTACGAGTAGGATGCAGAGATGGATGGGTGAAAGCAGATAAGCGGTTATGCAAAACTGCATAATTCAAAAACAAAAAAATAAAAATATGCAGAAATAGCGTTGACTTTGTATGGATGCGGCGATAGAATGCAAACATCTTCAAACGAAAGCCAAAGGCGGCAGTGATCATCACTGTCGCCTTTTCAATTGCAGAAAAGAAACAAAAGAAGAAAGGAGGCAGGCGGATGCAGACTGGTGTAGTACATATCAGTGGGGCTCCCTTTCAGGTATGCGCTCCGTTTGGCGGTTATAAGCAGTCCGGGATCGGAAGAGAGAACAGCATCTACAGCTTTGAGGAGTATTTAGAGATAAAAGCGGTATTGATCTGATAGGAAAAGCACAGACAGCATCCTTTGCGCATAAGATAAAAGGAAAGCGTGAAAGAGGTATGTCATGATGCAGTCCTTTCCACAACCTCCCAGCGCCAAAGAAGAAAAAGAATACCTGCAGCGTATGAAAGAGGGAGACAGACAGGCGAGAAACGAGCTGATAGAGCGAAACATGCGCCTGGTGGCATACATTGCCCGAAAATATAACGTAGGTGACCGGGACATGGATGACCTGATCTCGATCGGCACGATCGGGCTGATCAAAGGGATAGACTCTTTTGATGAAAAGAAAGGAATCCGGCTTGCCACCTATGTGGCAAGATGTATTGAAAATGAGCTGCTGATGCTTATGCGTTCCGAAAAAAAGAGTGCCAGAGATGTATATCTGTATGATTCGATCGGATCAGACAAAGAGGGAAATGAAATCAACCTGATGGATATTATCGAATATGAAGAGGAAGATGTGATCGAGCGGATGAATACGCAGCATCAGCTGAGTTATCTGGATACCTTCTTACAGGATGTCCTGACAAAGAGAGAATATACGATCCTATGCATGCGGTATGGACTGCATGGCGAGGAAGAAAAAACGCAGAGAGAAGTCGCTGCGTTTTTTCATATTTCCAGATCTTATGTGTCGCGGATCGAGAAAAAAGCTCTGCATAAACTAAGAAAGTGTTATGAACAGATTGGACAGATAAGATGATCTGCAGTATTTTTGGCACACGTAAAAAATTCAGACAGGAATCAACGGATTTTGGGTCTGTAGCTTGTGACATCACAAGAAGTGTGCTAAACTAATACAACAAGTTGACGTGTTATATACGGAATAATCATTACGTTATATCGGTAACATGCCGGAAATAAATGGAGGAAATCATGAACTATATTGAACAATACCGAGAGGGAAATAAATTTTACGGAATCTATCTGTGCAAGAGTAAACAGGTGTTAAAAACAAAGGCGGGTAAAACCTATTATTCCCTGCTGCTTCAGGATAAGACCGGCATAATCGATGCCAAGATCTGGGAACTGAACAATGGAATTGATGATTTTGATTCGATGGATTTTGTCATGGTGGATGGTATGGTCACATCCTTTCAGGGCAGTCGTCAGGTCAATGTAAGCCGTCTGCGTAAGGCGCAGGAGGGAGAATATGATCCGGCAGAGTACATACCGGCATCCAAATACGACATCGAGCAGATGTATACAGAATTAAAAGGAATGATCGCAACCGTACAGGAGCCGCATCTGAAGCAGCTGCTGGAAATGTGCTATATACAGGATGCGGATTTTGTCAAAGAATTTAAGGTGCATTCAGCAGCAAAAGCAGTGCATCATGGTTTTGTAGGCGGACTCTTACAGCATACACTGGCAGTAGCAAAAATGTGTGATTTCATGGCATCGCAGTATTCGGTGCTGGACAGAGATCTTTTGATCACAGCAGCGATCTTTCATGACATAGGAAAAGTATATGAATTATCGACTTTCCCATCGAATGAGTATACAGATGAAGGTCAGCTTTTGGGACACATCTTTATCGGTGCGGAGTTGATCGGTCGCAAGGTACAGGAGATCCCCGGATTTCCGGCAGTTCTTGCAACAGAACTGCGTCATTGCATACTGGCACATCATGGTGAACTGGAGTATGGTTCACCGAAGAAACCGGCGATCGCTGAAGCAATGGCATTGAACTTTGCTGATAATGCAGATGCCCGTCTGGAGACCATGACAGAGGTCTATGATAAGGCAGAGGCAACAACCGAATGGCTTGGCTATAACCGATTCGTAGAATCCAATGTACGTCAGAGCACCGGTTATGTGAAAAAGAAAAAAGCTGCAAAGACAGAGTGATCCGGAAGCGATAAAAGGATTGGACAGGACAGAGAAATAAAAAACAGGGCATTTTAAGACAGATTCAGACATGATACAGCAGTCTAAAGATTGCCCCGGAGAGAGAAAGGCATGGTTAAAGACATGGAGAAAAAGACAGTTCCCGTATGTCATAAAAATCAGGAACTTATTCTCGATATAACAGATCTAGGAACAGATGGAGAGGGTATAGGCCGTATAGACGGTTATACCCTCTTTGTTAAAGATGCGTTGATCGGAGATAAGGTTCGGGTAAAGGTAATAAAAACAAAGAAGCGGTTTGGGTATGCAAGATTGCTGGAAGTGATCGAACCATCCCGGTGGCGTGTAGAGCCGGTCTGCCCGGTCGCACGTCAGTGTGGCGGCTGTCAGCTGCAGCATTGCAGTTATGACAAACAGCTGGCATGGAAAGAGCAGAAGATCGCAGATTGTATCAGCCGTATCGGAGGAATCCCGGTCGTGACACAGCAGGGAGCAAAGGCAATAGACAGTCAGCCGGATAAAGACCGCCACACAGGGTCAGAAGCTGCGCTGTCTGCGAAGAACCGTATAGAGCCGGCAGGCAATCCATCAGAAGAGCCGGCAGGGGATGAGAAAAAGCCGGTCATCATGGAGCCGATCTTAGGAATGGACGAGCCGTATCATTACAGAAACAAAGCACAGTTCCCGGTAGGCTATGATAAAGAGGGGCATCTGGTGACGGGATTTTATGCGGGACGGACCCACAGTATTATTCCATGTACGGACTGTGCGATCCAGCATCCGTCCAATCAGGTGATCCTGGAGACGGTGCTTGCATTTATGGAAGAATATCATATTTCCGCTTATCGTGAAGAGGAACACACCGGACTGGTGCGTCATATCTTGATCCGTGTGGGACAGGCGACCGGGGAAGTGATGGTCTGCCTGATCATCAATGGCAGCAGCCTGCCGCATCAGAAAGTATTGGTAGACAGATTGTTGAACTGTCCGATAAATGGGACAGTTACATCCATCTGCCTGAATCGAAATCAGAAAAAAACAAATGTTATACTGGGAGATGAGATAGAGACGATCTATGGAAAACCATATATAGACGATTATATCGGTGCGATCCGTTACCGTATCTCGCCTCTTTCCTTCTATCAGGTGAATCCGCTTCAGACGCAGAAGCTGTATGAGACTGCGCTGGAATACGCAGACCTGAAAGGCGGAGAGACAGTGTGGGATCTGTACTGCGGCATCGGCACGATATCCCTTTTCCTGGCGCAGAAAGCGGCAAAAGTATATGGTGTGGAGATCGTGCCACAGGCAATCGAAGATGCCAGGATCAACGCAGAATTAAATGGCATGGAGAATACAGAGTTTTTCGTTGGCGCAGCAGAGGAGGTCGTCCCTTGTCAGTATGAGAAGAGCGGCGGAAGTCTGAAAGCCGATGTCGTAACCATCGATCCGCCACGAAAAGGCTGTGATGAAAAACTGCTGGAGACGGTTATCCGGATGAAACCAAAACGTATCGTGTATGTCAGCTGTGATCCCGCCACACTTGCAAGAGATCTGAAATATCTGTGCGCGAGGGGATATGAACTGAAAAGAGTGCGTGGGTGCGATATGTTTGGGATGAGCGGGCATGTGGAAACGGTTGTCAAATTATCCCTCAAAAAAGATACACCGAAAATTGAGGTGACAATGGAGCCTGATGAAGAGAGCAATTACACACCAGAAGAAAAGGCTACCTATCAGAAGATTAAGGATTATGTGAAGGACAAGTATGGTGTGAATGTGCATACTTCTTATATTGCACAGGTGAAGCGGATGTGTGGTCTGGATATGGGCGAGAATTATAATAAGTCCAAGAAGGAAAATCCAGAAGTGAAGCAGTGTCCGCAGGAGAAGGTGGAGTATATTAAGGATGCATTGAGGTATTTTGGATTGATAGGATAGAACTAAGTAAAGTTTTGATACATTAGAGAAAAGAGAGGATTAAAAATGGCAAAAGTGATAACATTTATAAATATGAAGGGTGGAGTTGGAAAAACAACACTTGCTGTTAATGTTGCATATACATTATCTAAGGTTGAAGAAAAGAAGGTTATTCTTATTGATATGGACCCACAAATGAATGCAACGCAATATACACTTACTGAATCTCAAATGAATGAGATATTGGATGATAGAAATAAGTCAGTATATGGTTGTTTGTCACCAGATTACCAAGCTAATTCTGTTCTAAAAGGTTATGAACAAAGAAAAGAAGAAAAGTGGATTTTTAATGTTGATAATACATTTGACATAATTCCATCAAGTTTACATATAATGACATTAAATTTAGCTGCTGGTCCATATAAATTACGTCAGTATATACAGAACGAGTTATCAGAAAAATATGACATTGTAATTATTGATTGTCCTCCAACAATATCTGAATATACAAAAGTTTCTCTGCTTGCATCTGACATGTATTTAGTTCCAATGAAAGCAGAACCATTATCTGTTTTTGGTTTACCAATGTTGGAAAATTATGTGAAAGAAACTATTCAAGGGCAGTTTGAGCATGAAATAAAATTTGTAGGAATAGTATTAAATATGGTAATACCTTCAAGATTATTATATAAAAAGAATAAGCCTATTATACAGAAAAAATGGAAATTGAAACTTTTTCAAAATG
>CAUCOL010000033.1 GCA_958444395.1 uncultured Lachnospiraceae bacterium | reverse complement strand
GTTGGTGCTGCAATGCAGCCGGTAGGTTTTGAATCTAAGGGTGCAGCTGATGTGCAGAGCCATAAAGAGAGTCTTCGTACAGCACAGCTGGTATTTGGACTGGCAGTTGTATGCAGTGTGGCGATGGTTGGTCTTTCTATGATGTGGTATTTCACAGCGAAGAAAGAGAATGATGAGCTGGTGGCTCGTAAGCAGTCGCTGGATTACATCAATGAAATATACGATGAGAATACACAGATTAACGGTGTGTATACACAGGTAAATGGTATCTATACATCCACAGAGACACAGAATGAGAATCTGCATGCTCTGATCGATGAACTGGAAAAAGAACTTCCAAACAATATGCAGGTAAGCTATTTACAGTCTACAGATACAGGCATTTCCATGACGATCGAGTCTGACACAGATATTTCGATTGCACGTATGCTGATGAATCTGGAGAATGTAGATGTCCTGACGAATCTGACGATTCCTTCCGTAGCTGCTGTAGATGCTGAGGATGGAACAACGAAGTACGATTTTTCCATTACAGCAGATTATGTAAGTGCTTTGGCAAAAGAACAGGAAGCTGCACAGAATGCGCAGTAAGAACTGAGAGAGCACGACAAACATAAATACGGAAAATAGTGAGTACACTCGCTACCAGTCGATTGGAGGGAATATACAATGAAGAAAATGTCAGATAGAGACAAAAAGTTATTATATTTTTTAGGTGCGATCGTAATCGTAGCTGCCTGCTATTTCCTGGTATTCAGCAAGCTGAATGCAAAGAAGGCAGAGTTGCAGTCGCAGACAGATCAGCTTCGTACAGAAGTTAGTAAGTTAGAGACAATGGAAGCCGGTAAGGCAAACATTCTGGCGGATACAGCAGACAAACAGAACCAGATTGCGCAGGTACTGCAGAAGTTTCCTTCTGAGGTGCGTACACAGGATGCAATCTATGATCTGAATAAGATGTATGAAGGCATCGATGATGTAACGATCCAGTCAGAAGGCTATACGATGAACCAGTTATTCTATCAGCCTGGTGCTGCATCGGACGGTTCAGGCACAACTGCGGCACAGCCGACTACAACACTGCTTCCGGCACAGAATGTTACGGGAACAGCGATTACAGCAGATACGCCTGCAAAGGATGTTGTATCTGCAGCAGCAAACTACTATGGTTATCGTTCAGATGTAGCGGTAGCATTTACTGCTCCATATAAATCTTTGAAGAGTGTTATTGATTATATCAATGATTCCAAAGATCGTATGACGATCACGGATATTTCAGCTACAAAGTCAGATCAGGAGGGATCTGAAGATCTTCTGACCTGCAATATGACAGTCAGCATGTACTCAATCACTGGTACAGGCGAGACATATCAGGAGCCGAATATCAAATCTGACCAGGGTTCAGAGGGTAACATCTTTAAAGACAGATAAGATGATATTTGCTAGGGCAAAACGCTGGTTTTGCCCTTTTTGTAGAATAAGAGAAATGTATTAGGATAAAGAACAGTACCTGCCGGAACACTGGTGGGAAGGGATAGAGGTGAAATGATGGAGAAAGTAAGAAAAACAGCGCAAAGGATAAGACGGGATCAACGAGGTTTTACTTTAGTAGAACTGATGCTTACGATAGCGATTCTGGCAATCGTAACGATGCCGATTTTAAATTATTTTACCGATTCCGCCAAAAAAAATGCTGACAGCCGTATGCGTCAAAATGCTACGGTGGAGGCACAGAACATTTTGGAGAAATTTAAAAAAGCAGATTATTCTCTGTCGGATCAGAATGTGGTAGTTTCTGCTGCACCGGACTGGTCGGTTAAGACCGGACAGGTGGCTGCCGGACAGGAATACACATTAAAGAAGACAGAGACGATTGATAAGAGTACCTTTGATGTAGAGACGAAGATTACGCCGGTTTCTTCGGTAGATAATGGCACCAATATAGTGGATTACAAGCGTTCTGTCATAGGCTCGATGGATACAGCGAAAGATGTATTATCAGCAGATGACGGACTTCCTTTGTTGGATGCGAAGCTGTATTTTCTGACAAAGCATGAGGATGGCTGTAATAGTGCAAATGTTGCCACATCACTGACGAGCAATTCCATCGGAGATTATCTGGAGCGTACGATCAAGGTAACAGGAAAACAGGATCCGGATGCATCCGGAAATGTGATCATTAAGGTTGACTATGAATATGTATTTTCAGCTACGGCTTATGGATCTTATCCGACAGGTATTTCCTCAACAGATAAATACGAAGAAAATATTGAGGCAGTTTCCCTGCCGGCAGATCAGATCAATAACTTCTACATCTTTTATCAGCCGATGAACAAGGATGACCGCATTATTATGGATACAGACTCGACCTTTGCACCGGCAGGCGTGGCAAATGATCAGATCAAGCTGTATATTATCGCACAGAAGAGTGTGAATTTTAATGCAGCCACGACTCCGACAGGCTATACAAAACGCCCGAGCGGTTATACATTAAGTATTACGGATAATGGAATTGATTTTAAAAACAAGATTGGAAAGATCTATACCAATCTGTCCGGTTCAGACAGTGAGTTAAATGCAACCGCATTTACATCAAATGTCAGCTATTCTTTAGTAGAGGATGAAGCTGTGGACAGAGTGGCAGATATCGAAGTGACTATTTTGCGGAATGGAAAAGAGATCACGAAAGTAAATGGAAGCAAAGTGCAGAATTAGAGGAAGGAGATTATCATGAGACGTTTTTGGAAAGATAAGCGTGGTTCATCACTGGTCGTTATGCTGATCACGATGACATTTCTTACGCTGCTGGCGATGACGATCATCACGGTGACGATCACAAATATACGTTTGAAGGCATCTCAGAGAGAGAGTCAGAAGAACTTTTATAAGACAGACAGTGTATTAGACTCTGTAGTTGCCGGTATTCAGAATGAGTCCTCCCAGATTTCTGCAGGTGCTTATTCGGAGGCGTTGGCAGAATATTCCGATTCACTGGCAAATCCTGTGGATTCCCGTCAAGAGAAATATGCTGCAACCTATATGGAAAATATGGTAAATCTGCTGGCAGGTTCTAAAGTGTATGCTGCCGGAACAGATCAGTATACCTATGAAGATTCGATCCTGTTAAAATATCTGAAGAATTCAGAGCAGACAAGCTATATTCAGCACACTGATGCCGAGACCGGAATAGGAAGAGACGGTGCCGGCATTATGGTCGTAGATGGAGACAGCATAGTGCTGAAGGATCTAAAGGCCTATAAGACGGAAGGGTCTTATGAGACAACGATACAGACCGATGTACGTATTGACGTGCCTACGATCAATGCAGAAGTAAAATCAGCGTATCTGAATTATGCGATGCTTGCAGATAATCAGATCATTACAGAGGGTGGCAAAAGAGTAACGGTGGAAGGCGATATTTATGCCGGTACAGTAAATCGTACGGCAAACGATACGAAGGGTATCGTCGTATCTTCCGGCAGCGAAATGAACGTAAAGGCAGAAAATGTCATTACGCGTGGGGATATTTCTGTATCCGGATCGAAACTGATCCTCGGTGGTACTGCGGTCAAAGACGCAGAGATCTGGGCAGAAAATGTGATCACAGAGTCCGGTTCCGTGGGAAACACAGTAGAAATCAGCGGTAAAAGCTATATTGCAGACGACCTGGAAGTAAACGGCACCAACGATAAGATCAAATTGTCCGGCTATTACTATGGCTACAATTATAATGATGATTATACAAATGCAACAGATCTGGCAACAGATGCATCTTACAGCAGTTCTATTTCAATCAATGGAAAGAATGATCAGCTGGATCTGAGCAATCTGCTCCATCTGATTCTGTCCGGTCGTACTTTTATCTCAAAGAAGACACTGACAGGAGAGATCGGAGTATCCGACAATCCGGACATTGAACTGGGTGAGTCATTGACTGTACGAAGCAGTCAGCTGGCATATCTGGTACCGGATGATTATATCCATACGATTGATGATCTGACAAATAAGGGATATACCTGTGAGAATCTGACGACGGTTCCGGGGTATGGAAATATCACAGATGATGCCGGTACATCGACATTGATGTATTATTTCTACTATCCGGATGCAACGAGCGCAGATCCTCGCGGAACACTGTATGCATTTGATTATAAAGGATATCAGGACTATACAGGCATTACGAATCTGGATGTACTTTCTTATCTCGAGCCGACAATGCCTTTGAAACGTTATTATCGTAACTATAAACCGGTCGGTGGAGACAGCCGTCAGGTTACCTATTATTATCTGAACTTTGAGACGAAAGATAAATCCAGCGAGTATTATGGTAAGTTCTATAAAGACAGCACGATGCAGAGTGTATATGATGATGTCAATAAAGCGTATCTGGACAACGTAGGTATTAAGATTGATGACAGCAGTACCCAGATTCTTCAGACATCCGGAAATATTCTGTACAGTGATCAGACAGATGGCAAGCTGAAGGTGAAGATTCAGAATACGGATCCGACAGCAGATAATATCCTGGGGCAGTATGCTGCAAAGAAGAGCAAGGAATATATGTCTAAGCAGCTGGCACTGATCAGTGACTATGATGAAGCGATGAAGAGCAGCTTATGGCGTCTGCCGGAAAATTCTGCAGCAGATATGTCAAAATCCGGTAAGAAGGATAAGACGAACCTGTTTGACAAACTGGTTGACAGAGATTCCCTAGTGATTGATTCCGGTGCAATGTCTACCAGTGAAGGAAATGGCGCATATTATATTTCTACGAATGATGTGACCTGGTCAGGTCGTGACAGTGCCGGAAATGCCTGTGATGGCGGTATCATCATCACATCCGGCGATGTTACACTGGATGCTGATTTTACAGGGATGATCATTGCCGGAGGAGATATTAAGATCGGGGCAACCGGTATCACTGTGAAATCAGGTGAGAAGCTGGTGACAGAAATGTTTACACAGGATAAGGCAAGTGCTTCTCCAAAGTTCTACAACCTCCTGAGTAAATACTTCAGAAAGTCTGTAGACGCAACGGTCGGCAGTGGTGACACAACCAATGTAGAGAATGTAAGTTATGAAAACTGGAAGAAGAACTAAGATGAGACACGATATCTGTGAGAACTGGAAAGCGAGGGGATAGTAGTGGAGAAAAAGTTAAATCAGCGAGGTTTTACTCTGGTCGAGATGATTATCACCATCGCGATTATGGCAATTATAGCGACGGTTACCGTCGGTGCGACAGGATATATAAATTCCGGTAAAACGAAAAAGGCATCGAATAAGCTGAATAGTAAACTGACTTTTATTCAGACTGAAACAATGACGAAGAAGGGAGATACTAATTTATATATTTATAAAAAAAGCGATGGTATCTATATATGTACGGTAAATGCATCCTCCGGTGATTTTACAAGCCGGACGGAATTAGATACCTATCTTGGATCGCATGATATTGAAAGCAAACTTTGTGACAGCAAGGTGACGCTGACCGGGGAAACGACCGGCGGGGCAGCGGCAACACCGTTGGAGTTGAACGAAAACAATATGCTTAAGATCGGTTATTCCAAGAGCACAGGTGCATTTACATACAGCAATAATGGCAGTACATCGGCAGCGGAGTTTTATAATCGGATCGAAATGTCCGGAAAACAGACATTTCACATTCGGATGATACAGGCAACCGGAAAACATTACATCGAAGAATCATAACAGGGGGTGATTGTTCTGAACTGGAAAGATAACAAAGGTTATACGTTAGTGGAATTAATTATTTCTATGGCGGTATTTGCTGTAGTACTCGGAGCAATGACACTGTTGATGTCAAATGGTTCCAAGAGCTATTCGAATGCGAAGACGGAGCTGGATCTGCAGATGGAAGCGCAGACACTGATGGCACAGCTGAATACGATGGTTATGGAGTCGAATCAGGCAGTGTATGATGATACAAATAAAATATTGACGTTGTATCAGATACAGAAAAAGAGCTATCCGATCTCAACAGCAGTCGGTGCTACGCCTTTGCCGACAGCACCGGCAGGCGTTTCACCATATCCTTCACCGGGAGCTGATGATAAGTTCCTGAATGTTAAGATGGTTAAGGACAAGAAATTTATCAAATTTGACAGAACAAAACATAAGTTATACCTTGAGGAGCATGACAATGATGCGGTAAATCCGGCGAGCAGCGGATCAATCTCTTATCCTCAGGATGAATTGTTCGCAGATTATATTGACGATTTTAGTGTGACAGTAGATAAAAATGAGGTAACCGTACATTTAAGCATGAAGTGCAAACAGAAAACATTTAATGCGGATACAACGATGAAGATCAGAAATCAAATGGTCACATATCCTTGATGAGCGTGAGAATGGAGGAAATATCGTATGAAAAGAGTATGGAATAATTTGTCGAAAGGAAAGAAGATCGCAGGGTTGATCGTACTGTGTCTGGCAGTATTCGGTGGGTATATCGGGTATCATCAGCTGACAGCACATGCAACCGAGCCGACGCCAAAGGTGACAAAAGGCGTAGTCAATGATCTGGCACAGCTGCCGCAGTACGACGAAGATACGCAGAAGCCGGATGCAGAGAATATGAGTTCTCTGGAATATATCGGAACGGAGAAGCGTCCTTTCGTATTATTAGAGATTGTTCCGGAGGCATGTAAAGCAGAGGTTGGATATTTGATAGATGGATGTGAACCGATCGACATGTCTTCACCACAGTATTCATCCCAGTTATATACCAACGGCTCCTATGTAGTAGGTTCACTGGTCAGCCGTGTATTTCCGGATGAGATCGTGGGGGCAACAGTAGATAAGACAGAGTGGAAAGAGTCCTACAAAGATGCCGGTACCGAGACAACACCGGCATCCGGAGAAGCAGTAGAAGCAGGTCAGACAACTACGATCAAACCGGATGCTGGAAATGGTTCTTTCCCTGGAACGTGGAAAAAGACAGAAGGCAACTTTACGGCATATGGTTACTATGAAAAGGTAAAGACAGGTGAGGGTACTTTTGTCTTTACCGGAAAAGTAGAAGAAGACAGTTCAAAATCTATTTTCAATAAAACGGTATATCGTCCGGTATTTGAAAAGCCGGCAAATCCACAGGATGCAGACTTTGTATGGGTATCATTAGGTGGTGCCGGTACAGAGGGTGAATGCGGGGAAAGTAATTATAAAAACCTTGCAAAGCAGGAAAACAAATATGCCAAGACAGCAAGTGATACGATTTCCTATTCGGTAGGAGACAGAGAATATACGACCCGTACAGACTCCACTTCTTATGCAGCAGTATTTGAAGGAAATGAGCGTCAGTCCCGTATGCATCGTGTACATTTTAATTCCATTCTTCGTACCGGTCTGAATCTTCGTACCAGAGATGATATTAAGAACTATAAGATTGTCGTAAAGACAACGACTCCGAGTGACCTGAATGCACATCCTGAGTGGATTGATTATGCAGATCTGATCATGATGAAGAATGACCAGGTGACAGGACAGCAGTTCTGGATAGGTTCTGATCCAAGCAGACACAGAATTACGTTACCGACGAATAACGACTTCAGTAAGAGCTTCTCGGTCAGTGATGATTTTTCATGGAGAGTCGCAAGACAGCTCTTTATGAAGGTTAATTCCCTGGAAAAATATAACGGCAGTTCTGCAGATGATGCATATCACGATGATAAAGCAGCCTATAATTTTGCACCACTTCTCTTCGACAATAAAGTTGTAACCGGTGGCGTAGATTACGGCTTCTCAAGTTCCGGTGGTGCATACTATCTGGACTATACGACAATGCAGCATGTGACACAGAAGGAAGTCAATGAGACTGAGGGAAATAACTATTCGGCAATAACCCAGGCGCAGAATACAAGCTGTAATATGTACAAGTTTGTTATCATGAACTGGTTAATGAAGCAGGAGAACTTCTATAAATACTTCTTTGTAAACCAGAAAACGGTAGTGAAGTCCGGTCAGACCGGAGGAACGGTCATTGCAGCAGAACCGGATCTGAAACATAATCAGTTCGGTACAGTCGGTACGCATACTTCTCAGGAAGGAAAGTATCAGACTGAATGGAGTACGGAGGCATTTCTGCCACCTGCCCTGAATGAAGAGAAGATCAAACGCTTTGGCATCAATCAGGGTGGTGGAGCACTTCTTCATATGCAAAATAATACAGATACCGGCAGTCAGGAAAATGTGGGTATTAATGGAGCATCCTTTACATGGAATGCCGGTAACCTTTTCTCACAGCTGACCAACAGCAGTGCAATTGAGGAAGGTTCTGCGACTAAGGATGCGTTTGACTGGTATCGTGATCAGTATGGTGATAAATATGATGATATTACATCTATTTCGCCGGCACAGATGATTCATTATCTGTTAAACTACAATAAAAAGGGAAGCGGTGATGATGACAGTCGTTCCCGTAAGAAATCATCCCTGAAGGTCCTTGAGATCGAGCCATGTAACAGCTATACGCTGACAGAAACGTATCTGCTGGCATATCTGCCACCAAGTCGTTTTAAGGGCAAGATTGATATCGATTATATGACAACACAGGAGTATAACGGTAAGAAGAGTGATATATCCGGTGAGTATGATCTGGTCTATCTGGGCATGAACACAGATAAGTTTAATACAGAGGAGCTTTCCGTAGGTGCTGACGGTACATCAGATACAGAATATGTATTATATAATGACGGAGATAAAGCCGGTACAAGCAACAGTTCACTGGGACTGACCGGTAAGATTTATCTGCATGTAGGAGATCTGGTCAAGGCAGCATCTGCAAGAAACCTCAGATTTTCCGGTGATGATCTGTCTTCCGTGAAACGTAAGGAACTGTTAAACTACATCAAGGGCGGCAACGGCTTTATGATGGATAATACATTAGGCGGCAATGCAAGCTCTGCCTGGTATAAGAGAACGGTTGATACATCTTCCAATGTACATAAACTGGTTTCTTCTGTGAAGAACAATGCAGCACAGTATGACAATGCTATTTCCCTGAAGGATCTGTCTTATGATTATCTGAATACGAAATGTGCTACATTTACAGGATCCAAGCTGTCGATTGATTCTACACCGATTAGCTATGACCAGAATGACAGCAATGGTGGTGCTGCCCTGGAGGGTACAGAACTTAAATTCTCCTTCACGATCGGTGCACCAAAGGATGAGAATAACCGTGAAAAATATGGTGTTCGCATCTACATGGATACAAACTATGATGGTGTGGTAACAGATACTGCAGAGCAGAATGAGCTGGTATATGACAGTAACGACAGTGGTACTACCTATCAATACGAAGGGGTAGAGACTACGGATGAAGACGGAAACGTCAAAGTTACACCAAAGACGTACAGCGTATCCTTTGACTTTAATAAATATTATGCGAACAGAAAGCAGAATCCGCGTCGTAATGGTGCAATCGTATGGAGATTTGAGGTATACAGCATTGATAATGATGGATACTACATCTCTAAGACCGGTACTTCCTGGTATAACAATAATACGACGACCGGCAAGACAAATGTCAAAGTACTGCAGATCGTAAAAGACGGTGAGATCAATACAAAGGCTAATCTGGAGCAGATGCTGGCAGATAATTCTTCTCTGTTCAGTAAATATGTAACACCGCTTACCAATTATGAGGTAGAGGTTACAACGATTACGTTATCAGATTATCTGCACATTTTTAATCAGGCAGGCATGGCATATCCGGCCAATGCGGACAGCTTAGACAGCTATTTCGCCGATTATAATCTGTTCCTGGTAAGCTGTGCGGCAGATCTTCAGAAAGCAGATAATGCAAATGGTGCCGTTGGTTATCTGGTAGCACAGGCAGAAAGTGGAATGAGTGTACTTTACTCCGGAGAGGCAGTCTCCCGTACATCCTCTGCCGATGTAATACAGGCGATGAAAAATTCGCTGAATCAGAGCCGATTCACGGATGCAACATCTACTTATACGGATGTAGCAAAATATAATAAGACAAAGACTTATGCGCTGGATGATTATGCAAGCCTTGAGTATACATACTCTGCTGCAATGGAAGCCGGCGGATCAAATGATTATAACTGCTTTGACAATAACACATGGACGAAAGCAGATGGCTCTTCTAAGATGAGTTATGGAACGAAGAAGCAGAAGACAAAGAGTATTACACAGACAAATGAAGGCAGTATCACGAAGTATCCATATGCGATCACAGA
>CAUCOL010000032.1 GCA_958444395.1 uncultured Lachnospiraceae bacterium | reverse complement strand
CTTTGCAGGTATAGACCGTCTGTATTCTGTTCCGTGTCGTCTGTGGCTTATTCGATGTGATCGCAATCTTCTGACCGATCAGCTGATTCATCAGTGTTGACTTACCTACGTTTGGCCTTCCTATCAATGTGACAAAGCCTGATTTAAAATTCTTCATTCTAACCTCATTTCCGAGCAATCTGCCTTCTTATGATAATGGTTTTAACTCGTTAAATAATTCCTTCTGTTCTTCCAGATGCTGCTCATTTCCAATGACACACAGATTCTCTGTCGATGTCACGACACGGATCACGTCTGCTGTCTTGCGGATATCCTCACAACTGCAGGCAAGCACCTGATCTCTTTCCTGCTGCAGCACGGCAAGCGGCATCTCTGAGAAGTAGGCTCCCATCGAACGGCGTCCCTTCATGGCCGGTGTCAGTGGGGTGTCCATTCCACTGATCGTTCCGATGATCGTCTTTACTACTTCCCGCTCCTGCGCATCGTACTGTGCAAGATAATCGGCTGTTCTGCGGTAAATGTCCACTGTCTCTGACAGCTTCGGATCACGGTAGGATGCAAAATAGCCCTCCTCATCTCTGGTAAACTGACAGAATACACCATAGGCACCACCCTTGACACGCACCTCATTCCACAGATAATCATAATTCAACAGATGACGAACCACCCGCAGTGCGCCGTAATTATAATCCGGCACTTCCGCAAAACTGCCTGCCAATGCAACATACTGAATCTTTGCCGGTGTCATAAAGCCTTCCTTCTTCTGCTCTAATACCGGCGGATACGCTGTCAGCACCGATGCTCCTTCTGTCTGCTTTGCTTCAAAGCGTTCCAGCTCCTCCATGAAAGACGGCAATGCTTCCTCGACGGCAGTCACACCGCTTTCCTTGCAGGTGCAGGATAACAGTATTCTGTCCTTGCGCAGCAACTTACGAAGAATCTCTCTGCAGCCACTCTTCAAACGTTCCTTTTCTTCCTCAAAATGCTCATCCAACTGCACCAGATACTCATAGTATCCGATGCCTACAGATGCATCATTCAGCCAGGCTGTCTTAGAGAAATATGATGTTGCTCTGCCCGCTGCCGCCTGGTGTCCGGAGGACATCAGACGCACCTTCAGACGGGAACGTGTCTCTGCCACTACTTCCTTCAGATGCTTATCATCCGTAAAGAGTGTTTCAAATAACATCTCTGCGATCAGACGCAGTGCCTCACGTACCTTACTCTGCAGTACCTTTGTCTTTACCTCAAATAACAGACGGTATGCATCCTTTTGGTTATATTTACAAAACAGGCTGACATCGGAGGAGATACCGCCTGTATAAAAATTCGTTTCGGTATCAAAGTCCATATAGCTTCGTTTCTCGGTATCCATATATCCGAGCAGGGTAGCCAGAAAACTCATCTGCGGTACGTATTCTTCCATATCGTCTGCGTCAAAATACATCTGCAGATAAACGATATCGTTCGTCTGGATATTGTGATGTACTGTCTTTACTCCCTGCAGCGTTCTCTCCGTATTATGGAACGGCTGTACCTTCTTGTCGATATCCTCACGGGAAAGCATCGGGATCATTTCCAGTACTTCTTTCGGTGTCGGCTCCTCCTGATAGGCTTTCAGATCCTTCGTCTGCTGAATCAGCTGCCGGATCTGTTCTTCATTCAGCGTGGCTTTATAGGCTGCCAGTCTGTCCTTTTCTTTCTGCTCCACCTCTGCTGCCAGTCCCATCTTTGGCGACATTTCGATCAACACGGCATGTGGATTATCCAGCAGATATTTCTGGATCGTCTGCTCAAAATAGTCTGTGGAAAGCTGTTCACGCAGAAATGCATAGCAGTCATCGTAGCAAAGTGCATCGTATGGCTTTGTATCATCATAAAGCCATGTATTCATTGCCTTGATCCCATACAGTAATCCCTTTGGATAAGAACCAAAGTCTGCTTCTCTCTCACGAAACTCCAGACAGTTGATCGCAGCTTCCAGTGCCTTACGATCCATGCCTTTCTTCACCTGCTGCTCCAGCGTCGTACGGATCACCTGATAAAAGGCATCCTTTTGTCCTGCTTTTGCGTTTTTCGTCGTTACGGCAAAATAGCTCTGGCGAAGCAGATCGCAGAAATCACTGTCCACATCATTTCCGATCCCGGCATCCAGAAGTGCCTGCTTCAATACAGCACCCGGCATCTCCAGCAATACATAGGAAATGATATCAAATGTCTTGCACAGACGAGGATCTAAGGTAATATCCATTGCTGCTGCATAGGCATAATATGTCTTTTCCGTACAGTCCGCATTTTGGGACACTGCATAGTCAACATCCAGTTTCTTCATCTCTGTAAACGGCTTCTGTAACGGAATGTGTGAATCAAGTTCAATCGCCGGAAAATCCTTCAGATATTCCTGATCCATCCAGTTCAGTCGCTCCTCCACATCCATGTCACCATACAGATAGATATAGCTGTTCACCGGATGATAGTAACGGCGGTGAAAATCAAGATATTCCTCATAGGTCAGATCCGGAATACAGGCAGGATCTCCACCGGACTCCTGTCCATACGTATTATCCGGAAAAAGGCTGTTCATCAGAAAACGCTCCAGCACGCTCTCCTCCGAAGAATATGCCCCCTTCATCTCATTGTATACGACACCATTATAGGTGATCGGTTCTTCCGGAGAAGTCAGCTCATAATGCCAGCCCTCCTGCTTAAAGATCTCTTCCTTATCATAAATATTCGGATAAAAGACGGCATCCATATATACATGCATCAGATTCTCAAAATCCTTCTCATTGCAACTGGCAACCGGATATAAGGTTTTGTCCGGATACGTCGTCGCATTTAAAAAGGTATTTAGAGATCCCTTAACCAGCTCTACAAATGGATCCTTCGCCGGAAAACGCTTCGATCCGCACAGCACGGTATGTTCAATGATATGAGGAACACCGGTCGCATCCTTCGGCGGTGTACGGAAACCGATTGAAAATACTTTATTATCATCCTCATTGCTGAATATAAGCACACGCGCCTGACTGCGTTTGTGACGCAGTAGCAATGCGAAGCTGTCAACCTCTTTGACATATTCTGCTTTTTCCAATGTATATGTGTCCGGTATCGTTACCTGTTCTAAACTCTTAATACATGAAGCCATGTAGTTACCTTACCTTTCTCTGATTATGGTGAAAGTGTCAGGAGAATTCAAATCGTAATTCAAATTTTTTGACGCTTTTACCTTATTATAAATATAATTTCTTAAAGCGGGCATATCCCTCTTCCCATGCTTCTTTTTCCTGCGGAAGCACCTCCTGTGTTTCAAAAGAGGCATCCAGTATATCACATTTTTCTTCTCTTGTGTGGAATGCGCCCAACGCCTGCAACTGTTCCATTACATTTCCTACCGCTGTCGCCTCGCTGGCTCCGGTGATCACCGGGATTCCCAGGGCATTTGCCGTAAATTGGTTCAGCAGCTGATTCTGCACGCCGCCACCGACGATATAGATCTTTTCTTCCCAGGTGATATATGGTTTGAAGCTCTCGTATACCTGACGGTACTTCATCGCAAGACTCTCCAGTACACAGCGTACCAGTTCGCCGTCGCTTTCCGGCACAGGCTGCCCTGTCGCTTTACAGTATGCCCGTATCTTCTCCGGATAATCCCCCGGCTGCATAAAGTCGTCCGGACGGATAAAACTGCGCAGGGAAGGCTCCTTTGCCGCCAGCTCTGCCAGCTGTGGGAAGGTATAGTCACGTCCTGCTTTCTGCAGATTCCGACGCAGCTCCTGCTGGATCCACAGACCTATGATATTTACGGTCGGTCGATATCCGCCATCCCAGGTTCCTTCATTGGATATCTTATCCCGGATCACTGCCTCTCCTTCCAGCATCTTCTCGGAAGAGATCCCAAGCAGTGACCAGGTCCCGCTGGACAGGAAGGTAAATTCCTTCTCCCGCGCCGGCACTGCTGCCACAGCACAGGCTGTATCATGCCCGGACACGGATACGACTTTCAGATCTTTATGACCGACTTCACGAATGATCTCCGGGCGCAGTCCGCCAAGCACCTTTCCGGCATAGTCTGCTTCTGGAAACCAGGAAGGATCCATATCTAAGGCAGCCATGATCTCCTTTGACCAGCGTTTTTCTTTCATATTGTACAGCTGTGTGGTAGATGCGATCGAATACTCACTATGCTTTACCCCGCAGAAAAGATACTCGATCAGATTCGGCATCAGCAGCACAGTATCTGCAATCTTCATCTGATCCGGCATCTGTTTCTTCATATAATATAGCTTATACAGTGTATTATATGCAAGACTTGCAATGCCGGTCTGTTCAAATGCATATCGTTCGCCTGCCTGCTGGTTTTCCTGTGGTGTACCGCCTTCCGGCGCCAGCAGCTCCAATGCCTCCTGCCGATTTGCCTCATCCAGTGCTTCGTCCCGATAGCTTCCCGGCAGCCCCAGCAGATTGCCCTGTGCATCCAGAAGCCCGCAATCCACGCCCCATGTATCAAAACCAACCCCCTCGATCGGCTCTTTGCAGAGACGCAGTCCCTCTTTCATCGCATCCATCAGGGAAATAATATTCCAATAGGCACGTCCATTTAATACACTGAAATTATGTGGAAAACGATGTACCTCCTCTAAGGTGATCTTCGTTCCGTCAAATCGTGCCAGGATTCCTCTTCCACTGCTGGCACCCAAGTCAAACGCCATTACATTCATGCTGCTTTATCCTTTCTATTATCATAGTATAGTATTTATCCGCTTTCCTGCTGCGCATCCGGCAGACATATGTCTGTCTCTACGCCTCAGCTACTCCATTTACTTCTTTCAGATATGCAATAAAGTCTTCTTCCTTCAATGGTTTGGAATAATAGTATCCCTGCAGGAAATCTCCGTTTAACCGCTCAAAGATATCAATATGATCCTGTGTTTCGATTCCCTCGGAAATAATCTTCTTTCCCTCGGCATGGATCATTGGAACCAGCTGATTCAGATAACGGTTCTTTCCATCCCCATACGACCAGACCAGGCTCTTATCGATCTTGACATATTCCACCGGAAGTGAGGAGATACTGGTCATGCTGGAATATCCCGTTCCGAAATCGTCCAATGCAATCTTTGCCCCTGCTGCGCAGAGTGCCTCCAATGTATTCACGATTTCTTCCCGATCCATCATATCCGACTCCGTGATCTCCAGATGCATGCGTGACATCGGGATCTCATACTCTCCTGCGATGCGGATCAGATCGTCTGCCAGCCCTTCATAGCAGCACTGCACCGGTGACAAATTGATATTAATGTCATCAATCCCCATCTCAAAAATATGATTCTGCACCGCAAATATACAGGCTTTCCTATAGATCTGCTCTCCCAGCTGGATGATCGAACGGTTTTCCTCCGCAATATGTATAAAAAACTCCGGATTAATGTATTTTTTACTTCTGTCTTTCAGACGGGCAAGCACCTCCAGGGAAGTGATCCGCCTTTTCTCCAGGGAATAGATTGGCTGAAAATTCAGTTCGATACTATTATCCATAATCGCTTCCTCGATCAGATCCACCACCATCTGTTTCTCTTCTGCCAGTTCGACGGTCGCATGCGTCAGATGGATGAGTTCTCCCGGTTTATGATGTCCCGGATGATCTGATCTGGCATAGCTGATACGCTGTAATAATTCTTCGGTATTATCGCATTCGTCCGGTGTAGAAACGGTATAAAAGCTGTACTCATGTACAACCTCTTCCCCTTCGACATTCCAGTTCTTTGGTATCGCTTCGTGTAAGATCTGATAGATCCTCTCGGATTCCTCCGGTGAAGCGGTGATCACGGCAAAGGTAGATGCCGCAATATGATAGAAGGTATAGTCCCTGCATTCTGTCTGCATGATCTGTGCCATCCTGCGCTGTACCTCCGTCAGACGGTAATCCTCATACATTTCTGACATTGTATTATAATGCATGATACGGATCAGCAGATACGAGCTTTTCTTCTTATAGATCATCCGCTCCTTAACCACCTCTTCAAAACCGTGCCGCTTGAACAGGCCTGTCTCTTCATCCAGATAATAATCGGAGTTCTGCAGGAACAGATAGCACGCAAACACCACCAGACAATTCATCATGTAGCTGATCAGTACCCCTTTAAATACAAAGTACTGCAGCAGTACACCGGCTACCAGCATAACAGAAAACAGGCAGATCCAGTTTACGTCCACTGCCTTGATCTGTTTGCGCATCGTGCACGCCAGCACAGACGGAATGACCACATACAGCAGGATCAGCAGATACGCCAGCAGATACCAACGGCTGTAACAAAGCTCTCCGTGTGCATTAAAATAAAACATGATATGCGTCCACGGGGAACTGATACTGCAGATCAGACCCAGACCACAAGGTACCAACAGTTGCCAGCGGTATTTATAGGCAAATTCCAGACGGCGCAGCACTGCCAGAATATAGATTCCGTAGATCATCGCACAATGCTGGTGCAGCAGGAGACAGACAACCTCTGCCAACTGCTTCCAACCGACACTGACATCAAACATTCCGGAAATGATCGCACCGCCGATCACGTCCACGACGGAGGACAGCCCGACCAGAATCAGAAGCACCTTAAAAAATGTGTTTCTGCAGATATCCAAATGCTTTTGTCTGTAAAAAGCCAGTAATGCTGCCAGTATAAATCCGGCAGATGCCAGCTCATAGTAAATCTGATAAACCATATGCATCCTCATTTCTTTTCAAATACATGACTGATATATGCCTGCAGACGTCCCATTGACATCGGTCTGCAAATATAATTTCCCTGCAGATATTTCATCGGGAGTTTCATAACCTTCTGATACCTGATCGTATCATCGATCCCCTCCAGACAGATCTCCCAGCCACGCTCCCGCAGCATGTCCATCTGATATTCCAGAATATCACTCTCCCCACTGCAATACTCTGCCACCATAAAACGGTTTACCTTCACCAGGTCAAACGGCATGTTCATAATACTCTGCAGATTACAGATATTCTCTCCATAGTGATCCAGCACCAGACGCACGCCTGCTTCTTTCCACTTCAACAGATATTCACGCAATACATTCTGCGATACACTCATATCCTCGGATAATTCCAGACAGATCCTGTTCATCGGCACCTGATATTTCTGCGCCAGCTCCTGATAATTGCGGATCATGACATCCGAGCAGATGTGCAGGGGCAGTACGTTCATATGTATCTCCTGTATCCCCTCTTCAAAGATCTTCTCTCTGCTAAGGTATTCCAGCACGTTGCTTAACAGGATACGGGAAGCCTCCCTGAGACATCCCATCTCCTTTGCCACATTCCAAACCTTTTCCATCTCAATGCGCTCTCCGTTGTCCGTCGTGATGATCGGCAGCACCTCCAGCGCATACGGGGTTCCGTCTACTGCTTCTACGATTGGCATAAACAGAGCTTCTACCTTTTCTTCCGCCAGGATCCGTTTCAGCTTACGTCCGATGAACAGATCCAGCATAATCGTATCTTTGATCTCCCCCTCAAAGCGCATCAGCTTCTTGCTGTCGGTCTGCTGCTTTAAGAGCTTTTTCATGCTGGAGAAGATCCGATAAAAATCTCCCCGGTTAAAGGATGCCTCTTCTAATGTCAGCATATAAAAGCCATAGTTGATCGCAACCGTGCGGTTATTGACACGCATCTGCTCCGGAAGCTGTTCTAATACCTGATGATACAGACGTACCGTATCTTCCTCTGTCTCCTGCATCACCACAAACTCTGAGCCATGAATATGATACTGGTTATGCTTTCCACCACAACGGCGCAGCACCTGCCCGATCTCCTGCATCACCGTCAAAAGCCCCTCCGGCGTACAGATGCTTTCCAGATTCTGATAATTCTTAATGGAAATAAAAAGGCAGCCAAACCCCTCCTGATAAAGACATTTTTCCATTACGACCTTACGAAATCCCGCTCTGGAAAATCCGCCGCTGACCCTGTCCTGAAAACGATCCATATTCTGAAAGACAAAATAACACAGAACCGCCAGCAGATCCGCAGAATAAAACATCAGAAGATATCTTCCCTGTGTCACATGAAACTGGATATAAACAAGCACAACATGCACAATGCTTAATGCAATCGTCGCAACAGCTGTCGCTCTTGATATACAATCGGAACTGTAGATGGCAAGCATGATCATGCCAACCACATAAAATACAAACACACCGATAGAAAGAAACTCTCCCATATGCATCCGATGACCGTTTTTCTGAAAAGTCATCACGATATGCGTCCAGGGATTGGATATATCCGCTGCAGCCAGAAGCAGTGCCGGTATCAAAAATACAAAAAACATCCTGTCGTATTTGCGATCCATATGAAAGGTTAATGCCTGATAATACAGATAAAATGCGACCAATACCCCCAGTGCGCTCAGACTGGTAAGCATCCCCATTAAGTATCTTCCCGTGATCGAAACAGAATATTTCGATACAATATAATGTACCGCCAGATCCAGAACAGAAGCAGCCAGGCAGGAAGCCAGCAGCCAGTTAAACACACGGTTTGCCCGCAGGTATAACCAGTTCTTGGCAGAATTACTGATCAGTATCAATATTAAAAACAGAACTCCCACCAATTCAAATGCGTATTCAAACTCCATGTATTTCCTCCATGCTCCCTCATTTGCATCCACCGTGCTGCCACAGAATGCGCCATGACTCTTTTCTTTTTATTCGTTTGCGTCGCTCTTCCGGAATATATTATAGCGGTCTTTTCCGGAACGTTTGGACAGATATAATGCCTTATCCGCCTTTCGGTAAATCGTCTCAAAGTCCACACCGTCTCTCGGTGCACAGGCAATGCCGATACTGGCAGATACATCGACCCCCAGGTCATCACAATAGTAACTCTCCCGCAGTTGTCCGCGCAGCTGCTCTGCTTTCTTCTCGATATATTCTTCCAGATTCTCCTCATCAAAGGCTTCAAAAACAGCACAAACCGCAAATTCGTCGCCCCCCAGTCTGCCGATCAGGGCATGTGCCGGAAAGACCTTCCTTAGCTTGGCTGCGGTATCCGTCAGCACCTTGTCACCGTAAATATGTCCTAGTGTATCATTGACTCCCTTAAAATTATCCAGATCGATCATAAAGAAGATATAATGCTTATTATTGCTGTATTCTGCCAGCAGAGCCGTAATCTTTTCTTCCATCGTCTTTTTATTAAAGATACCGGTCAGAAGATCATTCTCTGCTTTTGCCAGAAGATTCTGTTCCTGTGATAATTTGGCGTCCGCATTCTCCAGGCGGATCACCATGCGGTCATTCTTCCCCCGCTTATCCTTGCACAGTGTCGCAAGCATCGTATACCACACATAACCGCCATCGGCACGCCGGAGTCGGAAATTTCCCTTATAATACCTCTGCTCACTCTCCAGCAGCTGCCGGATATCACTTCTGACCCAGAGATCGTCCGGATGCACCCAGTTATAGATGTCATAGATCTCTGCGCCACGAAGTACTGCTCTGCCGTCTTCCCGGTCACAGTAATTCTCGATGTCTCCTTCGATCGCCATCTCTGCCGGATGAAAATGATAATCGATCCATATCACCTGACACTGTTCCTCGATCAGACGATATCGTTCCATCTTTTTTGTTTTTTCCGCCAGTACCACTAAGGCACCGATACATGCCGCTGCCAGTATCACGCAGACGATCGCAACAACGATCACGCCTGCCATAATATACCGGTCTTCTCCGTTTATATTCATATGCACCCCATTCTGTATGCCCCCCATGCATACAAGATTTTATCATGTTCTGTTTCTGCTGTGTTATCCCTTATAATTACACGTTCACACTCTGTTCATAGTATACCATCTTTGCGGTCAAAATAAAAGAGAAAGAAAAATGCCGGCAAAACCTGCCGACATTTTCTGTCTTATTCGTATCAAAAGAATCACCACCGGGACCGCCGACAGCATCTGCGCCGCCTTCCAGCCATATAGTGTTGCTTCTATGCTTCCGGAAGTCCGCTGACCATCTCAGAAACATATTTGTAGATCTCCGGTGCTGCTTTTTCACCATACTGTGCAATGATCTTGACGATCGCACTGCCAACGATCGCTCCATCTGCAATCGATGCATACTCATGCACCTGCTGCTTTGTATTGATTCCGAAGCCAACTGCCACCGGTGTGTCTGTCACCTCACGGATCAGCTTCACAATATGACCTATATCCGTAGTAATCTCACTGCGCACACCTGTTACC
>CAUCOL010000031.1 GCA_958444395.1 uncultured Lachnospiraceae bacterium | reverse complement strand
GTTTACCATTGCCTGTGCAAGAACCGTAGCTGTTGTTGTACCGTCACCGGCTACATCATTTGTCTTTGTTGCAACTTCTTTTACAAGCTGTGCACCCATGTTCTCAAAACCATCTTCCAGCTCAATATCCTTTGCGATCGTTACACCATCGTTTGTGATAAGCGGTGCACCAAAGGATTTATCAAGAACGACGTTTCTTCCTTTTGGTCCGAGTGTAACCTTTACTGTATCTGCTAATTTATTAACACCAGCCTCCAATGCGGATCTGGCATCTGCACCAAACTTAATTTCTTTTGCCATGATTGATTCCTCCATTCTGCTGCGGCTTTTTTTGCCGCCTGCTGCCTGATACTGTCTCTTACCGGCTTATTACTGAACTTTTGCTACAATGTCATTCTGACGAACGATAATATATTCTTCGTCTTCTAATTTAACATTAGTTCCTGCATATTTAGAATAAATAACTTTGTCTCCAACGGAAACTTCCATTTTAACTTCTTTTCCGTCTACAACACCACCCGGTCCAACGGCAATCACTTCTGCCTGCTGTGGCTTTTCCTGTGCATTTCCCGGTAATACGATCCCGGATTTCGTCGTCTCTTCTGCCTCTAACTGTTTTAAAACAACTCTGTCACCTAATGGTACTAATTTCATGAATAATTACCTCCTTATGGTCTCATCTATTAGCACTCACTCTATCCGAGTGCTAACCATAAACATAATATATTTCATTTCCCCGTTTTATGCAAGTTTTTTTATGTAATGATTATTTGTAAATCCGCTTTATTTTATTTATTTTTTTTATATTCTCTTATATTCTCTCTTTTTTATATATTTTTCTCTCTTTTATATGGTTTTGTAAATAACAAATGATATTCCATTGCATATTTCCGGTACATAGACGGTTTCTGTTTTTGACACCCTGTTCATTCTATATTATGATAGAAATAAGAAAAAAGAAATGAGGACTATTATATGAAAGAACAGCTTTATACAATACCGGTGAACGATGCCTTTGACACAGACTGTGAATGCCCTGTCTGTGCGATGTATGATACACTGGAACAGGATGCGATCCAGTTTACGATGGGTCCGAGCTATATGGAGGATGATGTCCGTATGGAAACAAATAAGATTGGTTTTTGTACGCACCACGTCAAGATGCTCTACCGGCATCAGAATCGTCTCGGTCTTGCGCTGATGCTGCACACCCATATGCAGCGGACCAACGCAGACTTAAAGGAACTGCTCTCCATGACGGCACCTGCGAAGAAAAGTTTTTTCTCCAAAAAAACGGACAACACCAATCCGGTCACCGAATATATCAAAAATATCCAGGATTCCTGCTACATCTGTAATCGGATCGAAACAGTCTTTGACCGGTATATTGCTACGATCTTTCACTGCTATCAGCATGATGCAGAATTTATCACAAAGTTTACACAGTCTAAGGGCTTTTGTACAAAACACTTTGGGATCTTATATGAGCAGGCTCCTTCCTATCTGTCCGGTCATAAGCTGGAGCAGTTTATCAAAGATCTGAACGATGTCTACCTGACCAATATGCAGCGGGTGACAGATGATCTGGAGTGGTTTACCGATAAATTTGACTACCGCAATGCCGATGCCCCGTGGAAAAACTCCAGAGATGCCCTGCCACGCAGTATGACAAAAACAAACAGTCTGCTGGATAAAGAGGCATAACCGTCTCCTCTCTGATCGGCTTTTCTTTCATCCTATCTGCCGGACACACGCTTTTTCACTCTACATTACGAGCATTTTCCTATGCACGAACAAAGGTGATGTAATTCCATTTCCGGAACTGCATCACCTTTCTTTGTATACAGTATGTCCTCTGCCTTTCTATATTCCCGGAAGAAGCAGATTATTTCTGTTCTTTCTTGGCATTATTTAACAGCTCTTTAATATCTCTTGCCTTATTCTTAATACGCTCATTTGCATTCTTTGATGTAAGTACATGGGAGATCCAGCGGCTTGCCTCATCATATCTGCCGGTACGACGTGCCAGCTCTGCAACAAGATACGTCACAGTGATCTCATCCATCCCACACATCGGGAAAGATTCCTTTGCAAATGCCTCATCAAATCCATGATATGCATTGGAAAGCAATTCAATCTCCTGGTCATGCAGCTCTTTGATCACCTGCTCACGGTTTGGTGTATCTTTGGGAAGTGTCTCTGCCTTTCCACGATACAGCCATGCCATTTTCAGGCAGGTATAGGCCCTCTCGCTGTTCTTTGCCTTTTTTACGATCGCATTGGCAAGCGCCAGCTTATGCCGCATGATGGAATCATCATACGAATAGGTATTTCCCTGCGTCGGAAGTCCCTTAAAATTCACTGAAATATTTTCACGAATCAGCTTTGCCTGTGCCGGCATCATAAATTTGAAGAAACGGTTCAATGCCGCATAACCGCATTTGGGGCAGACGAGCACATCGTATTTCAAACAATCCACATTCTGATACTTTGGTCTTAAGTCGGTGTCTGCGGATAATAACTTAACTTTACCGGTACGAATCACACGGGAGCGAAACTCTTCATCACAAACAGGACACACAAAGGTCTTGTCGAACAGATAATCGGCTTCTGTCATCACCTGCTTTGCCAGTCCGCCGGAAGCGTCGGATTTCTTCTTATCCTCCTCATACACTTTCATCTTCTCTAACTTGCCTAAACCGAATTTTTCCAATCCGGAAAACAAATTCCCCATTCTCTTACCACACCTTTCTGAAAAATGCACAGTACAGAATCCCCTCTATACTGTGCAGCTGTATTTTTATTTTGGCCGATAGGAACTCTTTAATGAAACGATACGGTTAAAGACCGGATGCTCCGGTGAAGAATCCTTAGAATCCACACAGAAAAATCCCTGTCTTACAAACTGAAAACTCTCCATTGGCTTCGCTTCTGCCAGTGCCGGCTCTACATAACATGTATCCAGAACCGTCAATGAATTTGGATTCAGATTCAAGCTGCCATCTTCATTATATACCCCTTTTTCCTCATCGACAATGTTTTCGTATAAACGAACCTCCGCTTTCTGTGCGGTCTCTGCACATACCCAGTGGATCGTTCCTTTTACCTTTCGTCCGGTATATCCGGAACCGCTCTTTGTCTCAGGATCGTACGTACAATGTACCTCTGTCACCATTCCGTTTTCATCTGTTACATAATCTGTACAGGTTACGAAGTATGCATTCATCAGACGTACTTCATTGCCCGGATACAAACGGAAATATTTTCTTGGAGGTTCGATCATGAAGTCATCACGTTCAATGTATAACTCTCTTCCAAATGGAACCTTTCTTGTTCCCATCTCCGGATTCTCCTGGTTATTGGATACATCTAGATATTCGATCTCATTCTCCGGATAATTCGTGATCACCAGCTTGATCGGATCTAACACAGCCATCATACGAGGTCTCTTCATCTTCAGATCCTCACGAATGCAATACTCTAACATCGCATAATCTACAGAGCTCTGTGACTTGGATACACCGCAAAGTTCCATAAACATACGGATCGACTCCGGTGTAAAGCCTCTGCGACGGAGTGCTGCAATCGATACAAGACGTGGATCGTCCCATCCGTCTACGATACCATCTTCCACCAGCTTCTTTATATAACGCTTTCCTGTGATCACGTTTGTCAGATATAACTTGGAGAACTCAATCTGCTTTGGCGGATTCTCAAATTCCAGTTCACGGACAACCCAGTCATATAACGGTCTGTGATCCTCAAATTCCAGTGTACAGATTGAATGCGTTACTCCCTCGATCGCATCCTCAATCGGATGTGCAAAATCATACATCGGATAGATGCACCATTTATCCCCCGTATTATGATGGTTCATATGTGCTACTCGATAAATAACCGGATCACGCATGTTAATATTCGGGGATTCCATATCGATCTTGGCACGAAGAACCTTTGTCCCATCCTCAAACTCATCGTTACGCATCCGTTCAAACAGATCCAGATTTTCCTCGATCGAACGGTTACGATACGGACTGTCCTTTCCGGGCTCTGTCAGGGTCCCTCTGTACTCACGGATCTCGTCTGCAGAAAGATCACAGACATATGCCTTTCCCTTCTTGATCAGCTTGATGGCACATTCATACATCTGATCAAAATAGTCGGACGCATAAAATACCTGATCCATATCCAGATCGCCACAGATCCATTTTACATCTTCCATAATAGACTGTACGAACTCTGTCTTTTCTTTCATTGGGTTCGTATCATCGAAACGCAGATGAAAGTCGCCGTTATATTCTTTTGCCAGACCGGAATTTAACAGAATGGATTTGGCATGTCCAATATGCAGGTATCCATTTGGTTCCGGTGGAAAACGTGTGACCACCTTCCGACAGTGTCCCTCCTCAATATCTTTATCAATGACATTTTCAATAAAATTCCGCGAAATTGTCTCTGTCTCATTTTCACAATTCTTATTCATTTCATTCGGATTACTCAATGTCTTTCCTCCTTTGATGACAAAATATCGTTTTTATAATACCATAAAAAATTCCGGAAGCAAAGTGATTTTTCTCGAAAACGTTTAAGTATCTTCTGACATTTTCTCGCATATAAAACAGCCAGCCATACAAACCCGTATGACCGGCTGTCCCGTTACTGTATTCTTCCTGATCATAGAATGGAATACCCATCCTGCTGTTCTTACTTAAATCTGTGTCCACCCAGACGAAATCTTGCGCCGGATAAATAAACACTGAAAAAGTGATAGCCCTTCAGACTCTTTTTTCTTCCCTTATAAGAAATCGTCGTCTGACCATCTAACACTTTTCTGGCAGCACTGATACAGGCTTTCCACTGCCTGTTGTTTGTTTTGCCTGCATCATACTGTGACAGACGTTTTCTTAAAGAACCATTCCGAACCGGCGAAAACTGTCCCTTCTGAAAAATAACACCTTTTAATGTGTTTGGAAAGCTCTTGGAATCAATACGATTCATAATAACAATACCAACGGCCAGTTTCCCCTGATAACTCTCAGAACCCGCCTCGCAGTTAATAATAGAAGCCATCAGACGAAGTTCTGCAGATGTATAGGATCTGCCTGCTTTTTTATTCTTTTTGACTGTTTTCTTGATGTTCTTATCGCTTGCTTTCGCATTTGCAGAAATTGCAGACTGTGTTACGGAAGATACTGTATCAGATTCTTGTGCTGTTGCAACTGCCCCATTCTTTGCAAAGCCAATGAATAAAAGGGCCAGCATCGACAACATTGCAAGTTTCTTGAAATTCATAAAAATAACCATGCCTTTCTGTCGGATCTTTTTCATATTGTTGTTACTGATCCGAAATATTTGTAACATATTTGTAACATTCATGATGTTATTGTAACACATTTTCATAAATTTTCAACCCTTTGAAATCCACCCGGATCTTTCCGGTTTCGACAGGTCACATTTTTATGTGCATTTTTCACATTATTTTTCGTTATATATTATGTTTTTTCGTCATTTTGCATATTTTTATATCGTCAGAATTTCTTAATAACTTTTTCAACCCGTAATTATTACACAATTATTACATATTTTTGTTGAAGATAACCAACATAACAAGTCAGAACAAAAGGGCAAAACCAGCGTTTTGCCCTTTTTCACTCTACATTACGAGCATTTTCCTGCCATACAGTTTTCCGGGGATGCCCCTGTATTAACAATATTGCTTCATAGTCTGATAAGGAATTGAACCCCCAAAAAGATCCAATGCACTTCCTATTGTAAAGTCAATCCTGTCCTGTCCATGCTCTTTTATATAGGAAAGATCCTGTATCGAATGGATCCCACCGGCATATGTTACCGGTCTGGTATCCGCTTCTGCCAGAATCTGTATCACGGGTTTCTCGATCCCTGACTGTTTTCCCTCAACATCGACTGCATGTACCAGAAATTCGTCACAATACTGTGCAAGTTCTTCTAATGTATGCTGGCAGAATTCCTTCTGCGTCCGTTTCTGCCAGCGGTCTGTAACAATATAATAGGTTCCCTCATAATTCCGACAGCTCAGATCCAGTACAAGATGCTCTTTTCCAATCTGTCCCGACAACTTCCTCAAGCGGTCATAATCGATCTGTCCGTCACGAAATACATACGATGTCACGATCACATGCGACGCACCCATATCAATAAATCGGTGTGCATTTTCTGCCGTGATGCCTCCACCAATCTGCATACCGCCGGGATATGCACGAAGTGCTGCTTCCGCCTGTGCAATATCCTGTTCATAATAGGTACTTCCCACAGGATTTAACAGAATGATATGTCCTCCACGATAGTCATCTTTTTTGTATAACTCCGCATAATAGGCTGCGTCATAGTCTGATACAAAATTATCCACTGCCTGATTCTGCGCATCCTGCAGACTCCCTCCGACAATCTGCTTTACCGAGCCGTTATGAATATCGATACATGGTCTGAAATGCATTGTACTCCTCCTTTATGTCCCATACTACTAAGCTATGTTGTACTGTCCCGATCCTGTGCTTTTTCTTTTTACTTTGTGATCGCACGGGCTATCTCATCAAAGGTTGCATCTGATGGTATTTTAAATGTACCGGCTTTTATATTATCGCTGTAGCCATGCTCATTCATATACCGGTCAAATGCTTTTGCGTCGGATATAATATCCGATGCGGCGAGATTTTTGCTGACCTGGTCAGACCACTCCCCTGCCTTGATCGTAAATTCCTTCTCTTTGGCTGCAAATTCTTTTTTTGCCTGTTCTTTTTCTCTCGTTAATTCGTCTTTTCCTTTCAAATCAGATGTTGCAGACTTGTCTGTTTTTGCTGTCGCTTTCGGCTGCATCGTCACCTGATCCGTTGTCTTAGGCTTATTGGTTGGTTTCTGCGTCGACCGTGGCTGATTCGTCTTCTGTTTTTCAGCCGGCGTCTGTACTGCCGGTGCCTTCGTTTCTTTGGCGTCCGCCGTCTGCCCCTGTGTCTTTACCTCTGCATCTGCCGCAGATTGGCTGGCAGTAACACTGTCCGGAAAAAGGGACTGCGTCTGCTCCTGCGGATACTGCATTCCCAGTTTTTTTGCACGACGTATCACCGACGCATCCGATGTACGCAGCAAACAGGACACACCCAAAATCAGGGATGCAAATAACACCCCTGTTCCAAATCCTCGTATAAATGATCTTTTATCCATTTTTATCCTCATTTCCAGGCAACATCTTTCCTATGCTGCCAAACAATCTTTTCCAGGAAGCACCTTCGTCTGTCCGTCCACCGCTATGCTTTTGGCTCTGTGATGCAGTGATTTAAGTTCAGGACAAATTCCACCTCTCCCTGTCCCAGTGAGAGCATTTTGGATATGTCCAGTATCGAATATCCCTCTTTGTAAAGCTGTAATATTCTGGCATTGTGATTGCCGGCATCCGTCACATTCTCTTTTTTTCTGCGATGCTGTTTCTTCTCCTTCTGCTCCGCCTTCTCAATCTCACGGATCTCCCGGTCATAAACAGCATTTAGGGATGCTCGGTCCGACGGATATTCCGCTCCCTGCACCTGACCTGCCTGTGCCTGCACATTCTGAATCTGCCCTGCCAGCTGTTGAGATGTCTTTCTCAGCTGTTCCAGTGCCTGTTCATTCTTCTGATATTCCTGTGCCATCTGTTCCTGCAGCTGTGCCTTCATTTTATCCGCTGTATGGATCAGTTCTTTTAAGGCATCTTCCTTCTCGTTCAGCATGTTATACAGAAAGACAACTTCTTCATGATTCTGTTCGATCTTTTTGAGTACCTGGCTGGAATAATCATCCATTCCCATCAGTTTGTCATTAGACAGCTTGCTTAATGCATCCTCTGTTTCCTGCATCCACGCATGAATCGAGGCTTCCATCTTCTCCTGCACTTTCTGCATCTTTTCTTCTATCTGCTGTTCGTCCGACGTCTGCTGTGCTTCTGTATCCGCAGACATCCTCCCGCTGTCACCGGCGTCTGCCATACGATAACTGATCACAACAGCTGCCAGTCCTATTGTCACTAATACTATCTCTAATATAATCATTCTTTGTACTCTTTTCTCTATTTATAATATATCATCCGGGATGTCCTGCCCTGGTTTGACAGAACCCTCACGGCAAACACAGGGCAATAATCCCTTTGAGCAGTGATATCCGCCTATATTCTTATATCAAAGCTATGACCATCTTCATAAGTGGCTTCCTTTTTATCCTCCTGCTGTTGTTTTCCCTGATTTCTTCTGTTCGAGGACTGCTTCTTTTTGCCCTCTCTGTGCTTCTCTTCCTCATAGCGAAACTCTTTATTCTCCGGTTTTGCACGTCGTATCGTCTGCTCTGATCCCTGTTTTACCTGCTCCTGAAACTGGGATGCCAGTTCCTGATTTGCCTGCTGAGACTTTGTCTGCTCTGACTGCTGTATCTGTGATACCTCCTGAGACTTTGGCGGCATGGTAATATAATCGATTGAAAGTGACATATAACTCTCCCTCTTCTGTTATCGAATCCTTTTGTTCTATATCTATATGAGCATGACGGCTGCATAGATCAGATCGGACGAACACGGATATCTGCTCCATCCCTTACAAAGGCACAGTGCTGCGTCTCTGTATGAATGAAATTGGTTACATTGGAAATCGTTAGCTTAACCCCCGGATACGCTGTATCCTGTACAATGATCCGTCCATCGCTCTGGTTGCCGATTTCCTCTTCCATTGCTTCATATTCCTGATTTTTCTGCTCAAGCAGTCCATCAATCTCCTGGACACGGGCAGATGATTTTTTTAACAGTTCCATCTTCTCCGGATCCATTTTACCATGATTTGCATCCATACGCTTCTTCAGAATGCCAAGATTACGTACCAGACCCTCCCGTTCACCGTTCAGCTGTTCGATCTCTTTTTCTATCAGTCGGTATTTTTCTACCAGTTTCGGATCGACTCCCACCTCCAGAGCCGTTGTGGTGCCCATCGTGGATCCGGCAGTCTTCATCTCTATTCTGTTTCTCGTCTGAACACTGCCGCCGGCGATCATGCCACGTTTCCCCTGTACTGTGATCGTATCCTGCGCTACTACCTGGCTGTGCATGATCGCCTCAGACATAATCTTCCCTCCAGATACAACCTCCGAGCTTTCGATGAAATGTGCGATAATATCACCCTGCGCCTGCATGTTGCCACGCTTCATTCCCTGAATGCCACGCTTCAATACGATCTTTCCTCCGGCGATCAGTGTAGCGCCCTCTACCGCGCCATTCACCGTAATGTCTCCGGTCGCTTTAATCGTATAGCCGGTCAGCACATTACCCCGTACCAACACACTGCCGTCATAATCAATATCACCGGTCGCCGGTCCTACATCTGCCGGCACTTCAAACTGATTTGAAACAAACACGGTATCATTCACCAAAGTCACATTTCCCGATATATCTGAATACATCTCCAGCTTATCCTCTGATAAATGGATGTTTTTTCCGTGTTTCAGGGTCAGGTTATCCACCTTCTTCGGCTTCATAGGCACACCGGTCACATCGATTCCGGGGGTACCAAAATCTGCCGGTTCCAGCGTAGCCAGTAACTGTCCCTCCCCGACACTTTCGATCATGTCCAGATTATGGAAATCTACACTGCCATCCTCTGCGGTTTTGGGCTTGCAGGTTTTATTTACATTAAAATGGTATGTAATGTTCGCACTTTTGCCCTGCACCGGAAGCGTTGCCTTTGCGATCAGAACATCTGTACAATATAGTCTCGCCTTTAACATAGCCTGCAGATTCGCTTCGATCAGACCATGATGAACTCCCTGCTGCTCGATCAGATTCTTTAATTCTGCCAGACTGAGCCGGCTTCCCTGGTTGGACGGTGCATACAGTCTTACCTTGGCGAGCCGCCGCTCGGGATCAATCGTTACGACCGGGTATTCCTTTTCAGGAAGGATCGGACTGGATGAGATCTTTAACTCCAGATTCTTCTGTTCCTTTTGCTCGATCGTATCGGATACAAATTTACTTATATCATTTATTAGGACATCCTGTATTTTTTTCTTTTCCAAATAAAAAAGTATATCATCTGTCTTTAATGGTGCTCCCCCGTCGACTGCCGGGTAAGATTTGATATAAACACCATCCGGCTTATTGACCAATTGAAAAAAAGCATTTCTTTTCATACAAATCTCCCTTCCGCAGACACTTTGCGTCATTTCATTGTTTCTCATAAAGTTAAATCAGCTGTCACAACCAGCGACAGCCTTGTACACTTAATAT
>CAUCOL010000030.1 GCA_958444395.1 uncultured Lachnospiraceae bacterium | reverse complement strand
TAGAGAAACGTGTCAATGAATCCATCATAAGAAGAACATCTTTTCCCTGATCCCGGAAATATTCTGCTATCGCTGTCGCTGTCTTTGCCGCTTTATTTCGGATCAATGCCGGCTTATCCGAGGTTGCAACAATCACAACAGACCGCTTCATACCCTCCGGTCCCAGATCCCGTTCTATAAACTCACGTACCTCACGGCCTCGCTCACCGATCAGTGCGATCACATTAATATCCGCTTTTGTATTTCTTGCAAACATGCCAAGCAGCGTACTCTTACCAACACCACTACCGGCAAAAATACCGATACGCTGCCCCTTGCCCAGTGTAATCAGTCCATCCACAGCCTTTACCCCTAAAGGAAGCACCTCATCGATCAACTTTCTCTTCAACGGATCCGGCGGCTGCGCCTCTACCGAATATCTTTCAGCTCCCAGAATCTGCGAACCATCGATCGGTCGTCCCAGTCCATCCAGCGTCTTACCAAGCAGATCATCGCTGACTTCTACCTTCAGCGGAGCATTTGTGTTTTCCACGCGGCTCCCCAGTCCGACACCTTCCGTCTGATCGTATGGCATCAAGAGCACACGATCATCCTTAAACCCCACGACTTCCGCATGAATCACCTGATTTGTGTCTTCTGCAATAATATGACACAAATCATTCAGACGTGCTGCCGGTCCGATTGACTCTACCGTCAGTCCGACCACTTTTGCTACCTTTCCCAGTTTCTTCTCGTAGGACTGGTTCAGAAGCATTTCATATTTTGACATATCAATATCGATCATATTGTAATACCAAAACCTTTCCCAGACATTACTCCGGTTTTCCGGCGGTAACTCTCCTGCCGATGTTACATCAGACTCAATAATTTAATCTGTTCCTGCACATTCTGTAGCTGAACGTCCAGACTGCAGTCAATCATCTTATCATCCGCCTCTATGATACACTGACTCTGTGTCAAACTGCTATCCTCCTGTATCTGCAGTTCTACGCCATCCGGAACAGCTTTTTGGAGCAGTTTTTTCTTTCCATTGACCAGCACCAGATCCTCTCTGGATACGCGTACAGTGATATGTGACGTCCTGCCAAGCTGATGCAGCGCCTGATGAATCAGATACACAATTACCGCCTTCTTATCTTCGCAGACCACACCGGTGATCTTTCCGATCAGAGCCGCAACGATCTGTGCAAACTGTGGTTCCAGCTGATCCTGCGCTTCCTGCAGCTGTGCTTTTTCCTGCTGCATCTGCTGTGCAAAGGCTTCCCTTTCCCGGGAAAGCTGTGTACGCCCCTCTTCGACGCCTTCTTCCTTTCCCCGGGCAAAACCCTCTGCATATGCCTCCTGACGGATCTGCTCCGCCTCTGTCTTCGCAGCTTCCAGTATCTGTGCGGCTTCCGCCTGCGCCTCCTCCTTCAGCTGAAGCACCTGCTGCTCACTCTCACGGGATATCTTTTCACGTTCTTCCTGACGGATGTCCTCCATATTCAGAACAGACATGCCACCCTGAAAACCTGCATCTTCTTCTGCAGTATCCGTCCCGGTCATCCCATCCTGCAGTGAAGTCTGCGGATCGTCTGTCGTCCCCTGTGAGAAAAAATGCGGGATAAAGCTCTCCACCTGCTGATCCGAGTCAATCACCTTTGCTTTGGACGGATCCATGTTAAAATAGACTGATTTTATCAGATTAGACAACGATCTCGTCACCTCCGCCTCTGGAGATTATGATCTCAGCAGAGTCTTCCAGTTTGCGGATAATATTAACAATCTTCTGCTGAGCCTCTTCAACATCTTTCATACGTACCGGTCCCATAAATTCCATGTCTTCCTTGATCATAGATGCAAGACGTTTGGACAGGTTCTTAAAGATAAGATTCTGTACTTCTTCATTTGATCCCTTCAGCGCAATCGCAAGCTCATTATTGTCAACCTCACGTAGCACACGCTGGATAGAACGGTCGTCCAGCGATAAGATATCTTCGAATACAAACATCTTCTTGCGGATCTCGTCTGCCAGCTCCGGATCCTCGATCTCCAGACTTTCCATAATATGTTTCTCTGTTCCACGATCGACCGTATTCAGGATCTCTACGATAGAATCCACACCACCGACAATCGTGTAATCCTGATTGACCATTGATGCCAGTTTCTGCTCCAGCACTTTCTCCACCTCTTTGATCACATCCGGCGAAGTACGATCCATCTGCGCAATACGCTTCGCTACATCGGCCTGTTTGTCCGGTGCCAATGCGGAAATGATCGTTGACGCCTGTGCAGAAGACAGATAAGACAAAATCAATGCGATCGTCTGTGGATGCTCATCCTGTATAAAGTTCAGCAACTGCGAAGCATCTGTTTTCCGCAGGAATTCGAACGGACGTACCTGCAGTGATGCCGTCAGCTTGCCGATTACATCTCTGGCACGCTCCGAACCAAGTGCCTTCTCCAACAGATCCTTAGCATAGGCAATACCACCCTCCGCAATATACTGCTGCGCCAGACAAACCTCATAAAACTCATCCAGTACGGCATCCTTTACAGAAGGAGATACACTTCTTGTGTTCGCGATCTCCAGTGTAAGCTGTTCTATCTCATCTTCTTTTAAATGCTTAAATACATTGGAAGATTTGTCCGGTCCCAGTGCGATCAAAAGAATTGCCGCTTTCTGGACCCCTGAAATATCTTCTGACTTTGCCATAGTCACCCTCCATTCTATCCATCAGTCCCAAGTCACTCCCTGTCGATACATCCGGATCAATCCCAGTCATCCGTGATCCAGTTTCTAAGAAGCTGCGCTACAGCCTCTGGATTCTCATCCACAAATTTCTCGATCATCTTCCTTGTTTCTGACTTGTCACTAAATTCAATATCCTCCAGTGACTGATTTTCTTTCGTAGTAGCCAAAAGCTGCTCAACCGATAATTCCGGTTCGGCGTCTGCCACTTTGACAGGAGCTGTACCACGGATCACTACAAAGATCAGTAATGCAATGATCAGCACTGCCAGAATGATCATCAGGTAATCGGAAATACTTCTTCCGGATGAGGTCTTCGGCACAAACTTTGGAACCTCATAGGCGAGTACTGATATCTTGCTCGCATCTACACCGGTTGCTCCGGAAATCAGATTTAATTCATCACTGCTGACCGTCAGCGTCGTTCTCTGATTATTGGCTGCCATAAATTCATCAAAGTTTGTATTATCCAGAGAACCATCCTTTTCCATCTGTGCTTCGTCGTATACCTTATATCGGATCAGAACGATACCCATCGATGAATCATCATACTGGATCGCCGGTATCTCTTTCTTAATATTCTCGATTGTTTCGTTTGTCAGCAGACCCGTCAGCTTCTCTGTCTTCGTACTGGCAGAGCTGCTTCCGGTATTTGTCATATAATCTGTCTCATCGTTATCGTTGCTCGCCGTTCCCGGTACCCCGCCGGAGCCGGTGCCATTCTCCGTATCCTGTGTAAACAGATTCGTCGGATAACCGTAGTCTCGTCCATCGGCCACCGTATATTCCTTTGTCAGCTTCTCCGCCTTATCCATATCAAAACGGATTCCCTGTGCACTGACCTTGATATCATCATAACCACTCTTTACCATCAGATCCGTTACATTGGATACGATCGTATTCCGCAGCTTTTCGCAATACTCAGACACGCCGCCTGTCAGGGTTCCGCCCAGACCATCATCCGATGTACCGTTATATACACAGGTACCGTCTGACGTATTAATAATAACATGCTGTGTATCCGTTCCCACCGCATTGGCAAGCCAGCCTGCCAGTGCAGATGCCGTATCCGATGTCAGTGCATCCGCATTGGACTCATCGACCGTAATACGTGCCGTAACAGAGGTGTCATTATCCTCATCCAACACACTGTATGAGCTTTCCGGTACATTGATAAACACATCGGCATCATCAATAAAGGAATACTCCTTCATGCTGTTATTCAGCTGGCTCTGTAATGCCAGTACACGCTTCTGTGTCTTTTCGCTCTCTGTCGTAGACATGCTGTTATCAAATGCTTTATCCCATGTATAACCTCTGTCCACCAGATTATTGTCACTCATCGTATACAGTGCATCCGTCATCTTATCGTCATGAACATACAGGGTCAATCCATCCTTAGATGATTTGTTTGCAATTCCCTGATCGTCCAGGGCACTCTGCATCGCACTGGCATCCTCCAGCTTACTGAACGTCTGAAACTTCGTCCATGTCGGTCTTGATACCAGATAACCTGCCACTCCGATCAGAACCAGAATAGCGCAGATCACACCAATAATGATACTTTTCTGTTTTCCTGTATATTTATTCCAAAATTCTACAAACTTCGCCGGAATTTCTTTTATCCGTTCCTTCATATTGCAATTCTCCTAACAACGCTTCCGATTATTTTAAAACTGAAGATTCATAATCTCCCGATACCCCGACATAAAGGTATCACGTACTGCCACCGTGTACTGCAGCGCATTGTTTGCTTTCTGCTGGGCAATCATCAGATCATGGATGCTGTCTGTCTCTCCCATTGCAAACTTCATCTCTTCCTCTTCTGCCGCATTACTGTAGTCATTTGTCTCGTTGACCATGTTTACCGCAGACTGCAATATTGCATTAAATGCACTGTTCCCCTGTACTGTCGTCTCATCCTCCGCCAGAGAAGACGAAACCTGCGGGGTCTTAAATGCATTCATCAGATCTATATTCGATAATGCAGATAACTCCATCTATCCTACCTCCAGTATTTTTATTTGCCTATCTCCAGGGCTTTTAACTGCATATTTTTTGATGCATTAAATGCCGTTACATTTGCCTCATAAGAACGACTGGCATCGATCATATCCGTCATCTCTGTTACGGTATTGACATTCGGATAGGTCACGTAACCATTTTCGTCCGCATCCGGATGGGATGGATCATATACCATCCGGCAGTCTGTATCGTTATCCTCGATAATCTGTGATATCTTGACACCGTTGCCCACCGTACCGCAGGATGCTGCTGCCAGTGTATCGCTGAAAGAGACATACTGCTTCTCCTGGAATACAACGTTTTTTCTTTTATATACATTTCCATCTGCGCCTCTGGTCGTATTTACATTTGCGATATTCTGTGAAATAATATCCAGTCTCGTTCTCTGCGCCGTCATACCACTGGCACTGATATCCATCGATGAAAAAACACCCATAGTTCTTACCTCCTGTCTGCTGCCCTCCGACATGTCATATCCCTGTCACATCCATCCGGCAGTCACTGTTTTTATCATGATCCTGTTCCGTTTTTCAGAACACTCTTTAACCGGGAAAATTCCTGTGAAATAGAATCTAACATCGTATAATACTTAATCTGGTTCTGTGCCAGATAGGAGCTCTCCGTGTCCACGTCCACGTTATTTCCGTCCAACCGGTAGCTCGCACTGGCATAATCTGTATATGTATTTCCATTCAGACAGTCCAGATCTGCATCAGCCACTTCCTGATCCAGTGAACTTCCACCGCTCAATGTATCCTGAAGAACCTGTTCAAAATCAATGTCTTTTCTTTTGTAACCCGGCGTATCTACATTCGCCAGATTGTTTGAAATAATAGAATTTCTGGTCCAGCTGGCATCAGCTGTCTTTTCAAGTATATTAATATAATTATATGCTCCTGATGATATCATCCAAAGCCTCCTTACCTGTATTCGTATCGACAGTAGCCCACTATCATATATTTAATTATAAGGAAAATCTGACAAAAAACAAGTCTATTTTGCCAATTATGCAAATTTCTGACAACAAAGAGAGAATCCTGCCTGTAGGATTCTCTCTGTCTGTCTACTCCATATTTAAGCTTCCATGAAGCATATCATAATTTAGAAAGTCATTAATAATGCGAATATTGGTTCCCTTCATTCCGGACGATTTTGTCTGGATGATACCGGCACTTTCACATTTTTTCAGTGCATTCACGATCACCGATCGTGTGATCCCCACTTTGTCCGCCAGGCGGCTCGTGATCAGCATGCCCTCATTCTGACCTTCCATTTCATCCAATACACACAGCATCGCTTTTGCTTCCAGACGGGACAGCGTATGGATCGCCGCCTGTACATCCTGCTCTTTTCGCAGTTCCTGTGTCTCTTCCTCGCTCTCTGCCCGCTGCATTGCCAGCCCGATCACCATCGTACCGTATTCGGTCAGAATGATGTCATCAATGGAAAAGGCAACATTTTCTCTGTATAAGAACAACGTCCCCAGCCTGCGTCCTGCCATATTGACCGGCGCAACCATCGCCTGATATTCATATACCCTGTCAAACTCAAAGCCAAGTGTCATCAGATTGACATTTTCTTTCGTCGATAAGATATTTAAGAAACGTTCCTGTACCCGCGCCTCCAGATACCCTCCATAGACTACCTGTTCCAGCTGCGGGATTACAGAGATTTCTTTCCGTTCCTTGATGCCTAAAATCTTTCCCTTGCGGCTGATCAGCAATACATTGACATGCATTTCCTGTGAAAGCACACGACAGAAATCCGTAAAATCTACCTTGTCTGACTCCTGCCGGTTTAACAGCTGATTGATCTTGCGCGTTTTGTCCAGCAATTCCAAGCTCATCGTAACCCATACCTTTCTCTTTTCTGTATCAGTCCCCTTCTGATCCGGTGAAGTGCTTTAATCTTCTTTCTTCTTTGCCTCTACATAACCGCACTGTTCATCCATGCAGACCAGTCTGCTTCCCTTTTCGAGCATCATGCCGCCACATACAGGACACTTCTTTGCAGACGGCTTCTGCCATGTCATAAAATCGCACTCCGGATAATTCATACAGCCGAAATAGCGTCTGCCCTTCCGGGTACGCTTCAGCACAATGTCCCCATTACACTTCGGACAAGCCACACCGATCTTTTCAAAGAACGGCTTTGTATTACGGCAGTCCGGAAATCCCGGACATGCCAGGAATTTACCATGCGGACCGTATTTTACGACCATGTTTCTGCCGCATTCTTCACAGATTACATCTGTTACTTCGTCCTCGATCTTGACTTCTTCCAGTTCCTTCTGCGCGATCCTGACCGCTTCGTCCAGATCCGGATAGAAATTCTCTACTACCGTCTTCCAGCGGACTGAACCATCCTCCACACGGTCCAGTAATCCCTCCAGTGCCGCCGTAAAGTTTACATCGACAATACTTGGGAAAGACTTCTTCATAATACTGTTTACTACCTCTCCCAACTCTGTAATGTACAGATTCTTCTGTTCCTTCGATATATAATGTCTGTTAATGATCGTTGAGATCGTCGGTGCGTATGTGCTGGGACGTCCAATTCCCAGTTCTTCCAGCGTCTTTACCAGCGAAGCCTCTGTAAAGTGTGCCGGCGGCTGCGTAAAATGCTGCTTTTTCTCCATATCATCCAGCGCCATCTGTGCACCTTTTACGATATTCTTTGATACCGACTTCTTATCCAGCTTATCCTCCTCTGTCTGATATACCGTCAGATAACCCTGAAATACCACTTTGGAAGAAGATGCTGTAAAACGGTACTGATCCGAATCAATCTTAACAGATGTCGTCTCATACTGTTCCGGTGCCATCTGGCTTGCCATAAAACGCTTCCAGATCAGCTGGTACAGACGGAACTGGTCTCGGCTGAGTGCCTCCTTGACCTGCGCCGGTGTCAGATCTACATAGGTCGGACGGATTGCCTCATGTGCATCCTGAATCTTCTTCCCGGTCTTTTTCTTTGCATCGCCATCTGAAATATATTCTTCCCCATAGTTTTCCTGAATATATTGTCTGGCACTTTCTTTGGCTTCATCAGAAATACGGGTAGAATCCGTACGCAAATAGGTGATCAGACCGACCGCACCTCTGCCTTTGATCGCAACACCCTCGTATAAGCCCTGCGCCAGGCGCATAGTTTTCTGTGTGGAAAAGTTCAGATTCTTTGCCGCTTCCTGCTGCAACGTACTGGTTGTAAACGGAAGCGGTGACTTCTTACTGCGTTCCGAAACCTTTACATCTGCCACTTCAAATTTTGATTTTTTCAGTGTCTTCATGATCTCATCCATCTGTTCCTGTGATTCGATCGTCATTTTTTCTTTCTTCGTTCCGTAGAAGTCTGCCAGCAGCGGTTTTCTTTCTCCTGCCATCAGGAAGCTGCCGGATAACGTCCAGTATTCTTTTGAAATAAATGCGTTGATCTGCTCCTCACGGTCTGCAATGATCCTAAGAGCCACAGACTGCACACGACCGGCACTTAAGCCTCTTTTGACCTTCGCCCATAAAACCGGGCTGATCCGGTAACCCACCATACGATCCAGTACACGCCTTGCCTGCTGTGCATCTACCAGATTCATGTCAATCTTTCGTGCCTGTTTGATCGACTGTTTTACTGCATTCTTAGTTATCTCATTAAATGTAATACGTTTTGTGCTCTTTTCATCCAGCTTTAACGCCTTCGATAAATGCCAGGAAATGGCTTCTCCCTCACGGTCAGGGTCCGTTGCGAGATAGACTTTATCTGCTTTCTTCACTTCTTTTCGGAGCTTCGCAAGCAGCTCACCCTTTCCACGGATCGTTATATATTTTGGTTCAAAATCATTCTCAACATCTATACCGAGCTGGCTTTTTGGCAAATCTCTGACATGTCCGTTTGATGCAATTACTTCATAAGAACTCCCCAAAAATTTTTTAATGGTCGCAGCTTTGGAAGGCGACTCAACAATAACCAGATTTTTTGCCATTACATTCTCCATCCTTTCAACGAAATTACCTTCCACCCGGTATGCTCTTTTTTAAATTTCTCAGTCCAGCCGGAGTGCAAAATAATGATTGCCAATGTTTTTTACGACACCTTTCATTTCCAGACTCAGCAGGATCTCTATCGCTTTTTGTACCGGAAATCCCGAAATTTCTGCTATTTCGGACAGGTGGATCGGCTCCAAACTCAATCTATCATACAATGTTTTTTCTGTCGTTGCAAGACAAAACTCACTTTTTTTCTTGCGTTCAGATACATCCTCGTCCAGAAAAAGTCCCAGTCCGTCCAAAATATCTTTTGTTTTTGTAACCAGTGCCGCACCATTCTGAATCAACTGATTGCTCCCCTCAAACGAACGGTCAAACACACCTCCCGGCACCACAAAGATGTCTTTTCCCTGCTCCAGCCCGACCTCTGCCGTGATCAGGGAACCGCTGCCGCGCCCTGCCTCGATCACAAGGATTCCATCCGAAAATGCACTGATCAGCCGGTTCCGCATCGGAAAATTTCCGGGACGTGGTGCCACCCCCGGAGGATACTCCGACACAATACCGCCATGCCTCTGCATCAGTGTGTAAGGTTCAATATGTTCCCGCGGATAACAGATATCTATCCCACAGCCCATGACACCGTAAGTCTTACCGACTGCCACAGATAAGACGCCCTTTTGTGCGCCGATATCTATCCCTCTCGCCAGACCGCTGACTACAGCCACGCCGTTTTCTGCCAGTTCCTTTCCCATCCGGTATGCCAGCTGACAGCTTTTATAGGAAGCATTTCTCGCCCCTACGACAGCAAGCACCAGTCTGTCCTCTGCCGGCAGACTTCCTTTATAAAAAAGTCCAAATGGCGCGTCATAAATCTGGCGCAGCTTTGTGGGATACTCCTTCTCTCCCTGCCACACAAAATGGATCTTTTGCTTCTGACACTTCTCCCATGCCTGTTCTATCTCTTCCGGATTCTTTGATAAAGCGATCGAGCGTATGTCTTTCGGGCGCAGCTTATCCACTTTTTCCAAAGCTGCCGTGTCCGCCTCATACACCGCCTGCGGGCTGTGAAAGACTGCCAGCAATGCCCTGCATTTTGCCTGACCGATTCCCGGAACAGATGCCAGCCAAAATGCTGCTTTCTTTTTATCCATTTCTGCCAGCCTCCTCTCCACCCCAGTATTTCTGATCGATGCTGCGGTAAAATACCGCTTCCGCAATATGCTCCCTTTGAATCTGTTCACTCTGGGCCAGATCTGCGATGCTCCGCCCGACCCGCACTATTTTATGATATGCTCTGGCACTAAATTCCATTTGTTCAAAGATCTGTTCCAGATAGGCACGCGCTTCTGCCGTCATAGGACAATACCGCGTGATCGCTTCCGGTGTAAGCTGCGCATTATGAAAAAACGATTCTTTTTCATAACGTTTCCGCTGAATCTGCTGCGCCTGCTCTACCCTCTGCCGGATCTGTTCCGAGCTTTCACACGACGCATCTGACAGCGTCTCCAGTTCCTGGTACCGAAGCGGGATCGTCTCTGTGCAGATATCCATCCGGTCAAGCAAAGGCTGGCTGATCCTGCCAAGATATTTACGCACCTGTCCCGGGGTACAGCTGCAGCGCCGCCTATCTGGAAACCAGCCACAGGGACATGGATTTAGCGCCGTCAGAAGCAGTAC
>CAUCOL010000029.1 GCA_958444395.1 uncultured Lachnospiraceae bacterium | reverse complement strand
TATCCCCATATACAGCGGTAATCGTTGTTACACCATAGTTTACTCCTGTAACGACGCCATCCGCTGTCACGGTGGCGATGCTTTCATCCGCAGAGGACCATACTACATTGCTGACTTCCGTGGATGTGTTATTGACGGTCTCTTTACAATATAATGTGGAGGTAAAGCCTTTCGTTGCGGCTTTGGTTCCTTTGATCTGAAACGTCTCCTCCCCTGCCGTTTTCTTAAAAAGATCTGCTCCTCTGACAGTCTCAGCTGCCGCTTGCTTCGCCGGTGCCAGACCCGTCACTGCAGCGCCTCCTAAAACAGATACTGTCATGGCTGCTGCCATTGTAATTGTTACGATTCTTTTCTTCATAATGTTCCTTCCTTTCCGGTTTGTATTTTGTCTGTATGTTACACGGTGAAACCGGGTATTTTGCAACGCTCTTTCACTTGCCAGATAGTATAACATACGCACTCCGGGATTCTCTTTCCGCTTTTTTCAATTTTGGACATATTCGTCGATGCCACCCCTCACAAGCGCCCTGTTTTCGGGCTGAAAATTTTTTTCAAAAAATTTTATTCGGGATATTTTTTCCTGCGAGCCATCAAAATCTGCACACAGGAAGATCCCCTTTTTTACCTTTCGTACCATATATGAACCTTTCGTACCTTTTTTCGTCTTTCTGCCTCTCCGGATGTTATAATAAAGAAATACTTTTATAAGAAATTTGATGCTATGCAAGATACAGCTTAAAAATCACAATGTATTTCAGAAGGAGGATGATTATGAAACGATTTCTACACCTGTTATTGGCATCTGCTCTGGTTCTGTCCGGACTGACGGTTCCGACGCCACGGGCAAATGCTTCTTCTGGCACAGCGAATACGCCTGCCGCTCAGCATAACGGATCGCTGACGGCAAAGACAGCTGATGATACTGCCACACAGCCTTCGGCATCCCCGGAAGCATCCCTGGCACCCGCAGATCTCCACAAGGATCTGCCGCACCTCTTCTTTACCCACCAAACGGAGGGTGGTGCCACGACGAATAACATCAGCACCAATAATTACACGATCTATGGTCAGACGGTCAATTCCCATCTGGAAGAAAATGAGGACGGTACCTTCACCCGGATCGAATACACCCTGCTTCATGTCACCATAGAGATCTACGACGCAGATTTTCATCTGGTGGCTTCCCGCACGATTCCAAAGGAGCTTCCTGTTTACCGTGGTTATTTCCACGGAGATGGAGCACGCTATCTTGCTTTCTCGCAGGTCAATAAAGAAGAATCTGACGATGTTGAAGTATTCCGTATTGTCAAATACGATGAGAACTGGAATCGTCTGGGTGCCTGCTCTCTCTATGGAGCAAATACCTCGCAGATCGGCATGTGTCTCTCTATGACAGAACGAAACGGTATGCTGTACGTTCATGCCTGTCATACTATGTATGCGATCAACTCGATCAACCATCAGTCCAACATCAGTCTTGTGATTGACGAAAGCACCATGCAGGTTCTCACCCAGAACACCCAGGGTTCTTATCCCGAATATGTAAGTCATTCCTTCAACCAGTATATACAGACAGATGGCACCAATGTCTTTACGCTGGATCAGTCCGACGGTTATCCATGCCGTGCCATCTATCTGCAAAAGCTGGATACCATGATGGAGCAAAAGATCAACGATATACAGCTCATGAAGTTAGATGGTTCATATGGTGAAAACACAACCGGCGTCTCTCTGGGCGGCATGGAACTCATTGATGATACACTCTACATGGCAGGCAATTCCATCGAGCATACAGGATCAGACCATATCAGCGATCTGAAACGACGAAATCTCTGGGTATCGACGGTGTCCACGGCAATGGATACAACACCTACCATGCTCTGGCTGACGGATTATGAGAAAAAGGGACACCTGAATGCCAATACACCTCAGATCATCCCGGCAGAGGACGGCTGCTATGTCTTATGGGAAGAAGCCTATATCAACGAAAAGACCTCCGGCTCTTTCTTCTGGACAGAAACACAGTACACTCTGACGAAAATTGCAAAGATCAAAAAGGACGGTACCCTGGACGGTGAGATCCATACGATCTATGGCAATCTGTCGGATTGTAAACCGATCATCACATCGGACAACCATATGATCTGGTACACAACAGCGCAGAGTGCACCACTTTTCTACGACCTAGATCTGCAGAATCTGGATGCTTACGAGTTTAATGGATTTGGTGATATCCGTAAGTGTCAGGCTGTACTGGAGACGGATTCTTATGAATATACCGATTCGCCTTACCTGGCATACACGGTCGGTCCGACGGTATCCGCTGTCACCTATGACGGCTATACACTGACCCAAGGAAAAGATTATTCTGTAGAATACTCTGACAATGAACAGGATGGCACCGGCTATGTCTGCATTATCGGAAAGGGATTTTTCCAGGATCCGATCAATCCAGCCAGCCGTGTGATGTTTAAGGTACCTTTCCGGGTACATTACGCACCAGCCACCCCAACACCGACGCTGACGCCGACGATTGCACCATCCGACACACCGGAACCGGATGATACCCCGGAGCCAACCGGCACCCCTTATCAGGAGCCGGGCTGGTGGTCATCGCCAAAGCCGACGCAGAAAGCCTCGGCAACCCCGGGAACCTCATCGACTCCTGCTCCGACACAGAAAGCCTCAGCCAAACCATCCACAAAAAGTTCACCGGCTCCGACCCAGAAGGCAAGCTCTGCCCCGGCGAAACACACACAATCCGGCAACGCCACAGGTGAACTGACCGTGCCGGAGAAGATCAGCTATGTCAAGCTGACAAACCAGCGTGGCAGGAAGCTGATGATCTACTGGCTGCCGGTAGATGAATGCGATGGCTATCAGATTCAGTATGCCGTGGACAAAAAATTCAAAAAAAAGAAAAAGACGGTTTCGTCCACTGCGTATGCCTATACTAAGACACTTAAGAAGTTAAAGAAAAATAAGACCTATTACGTCCGTATCCGTGCCTATCGAAAGAATGGCACACAGAAGATATACGGCAAATGGAGTAAGATCACAAAGAAAAAGATCACTCGATAACCGGATCTGTTCTCTGATGATCCGTTCAATGCACAGGCCTTCCCTGTCCCAAGCATCGTTTATTGCGGATGCTCCAGGCAGAGAAGACTTGTTTTCGTGCATAGGAAATTGCTCATAACACAGAGCGACGTCAATGAGAATTGCAAAGCAATTTCCGGAGGGCAAAACGCCGGTTTGACCTTTTGGGTCTACATCATCCGCTTCTGTCATAAAATGGCAATTTATGTCATTTTATGCTATAATAATGATATCCAGGCAGAATACGCTCAGAGGTATATCATACAGACAGGCTTCGTGATCATTCTGCGAAAATATTTAAGGAGGCAGCTTATGACAAAAGATGTGAATCAATCAACACACCAATCTGTTTCCGCGCAGAAAAAAGCCGGAAATATTTCCATCAAAGCAAAGATCATCGGAACGATTGTTCCGGTCGTCGCTATTTTGATCGTTATCATGATCTTATTGTCCTACGGCATATCCAGCAAGATCATTTCCAGCAATGCCACCAGCCTTTTGGACTCTTCTATCAGTTATCAGTCCGAAAGCATCGCTGCATGGCTCGATGAAAATCTTGCTGCATTTTCTACCGCCAAGCAGACGATAGAACAGACCCATGCCGAGGGAGATGCATTACAGAATCTTTTAAATTCCTATTATAACTATAATGCAAACTACCCGAACGGATTATATGTTGCGGACGCCGATGGAAACGTAATGAAAGCCAAAGGCTCGGAACAAACCTTTACCGATGTGAAGAATGCCACATGGTATAAAGAGGGTCTTTCCCGCATCAATATGCACTACGGAAGTGCATACCAGAGTGAAGACGGCACGAACCAGGTCAGTGCATCCGCCATGTTAAATGACGGTTCCGGAAAGGTACGTATCCTTTCTGCCGATGTGTCCCTGGAACGGATCGCTGTCATCGTCAATTCCTTCGTAAAGATGGACGATGCCGAAGCATTTCTCGTCGACACGACCGATGGTACGATCCTGGCTCACAGAGATTCTTCTCTGGTGTCCACAAAACTGGACACTTCAAATAGTGATGCTTTCTTAGCCACTGTTGCAAAGAAGCTGGAAAAGCAGGACTACGCGACCAGCGAGATTCAGGGAAATCTGACCGGCTTTGAAACAATCTCCGGCACCGACTGGGTACTGGTTTCCTTTGTACCAAACAAGGTGATCTTCGCCGACGTCAACAGCCTGCGTACCAAGATGATCCTGATCGCCGTCATCGCACTGATCATCCTGATCGTTCTTTCTGAGCGTATCGTACATCTGGTCGTAAGACCGATCCGCAGCCTGACAAAAACAATCACTACCATGTCGGACGGAGACTTCACTGTCCCTGTCAAGGTCAAAGGCAGAGACGAGATCGGCCAGATGGGACGCAGCGTCAGCCACTTTCTGGAAGCGATCCGCGGTATGCTGCATGAGATCCAGGAGATATCGGACAAGGTGTCCAGCCAGTCTGAGTCCACCAACAATCTGTCAGTCGGCATGTATGATTCTGCCTCTGTACAGGCGAAGTCCATGCACGAACTGAACTCGACGGTTGACGAATTATCCGAGTCCATCAGTGAGATTGCCGAAAATGCCACCACACTGGCACTGGCAGTATCCGATACGAAACAGACAAGTATCCGGGTAGAAGACTGTATGCGCAAAACGGTATCCGCATCCGAAAAGGGTCAACAGGATATGCGTCAGGTCAATGGTGCCATGAACAATATCAGCGCATCCATCGAAAAACTGGATGTTGCGATCGACAAAGTAGGAAAAGCATCCGAAGAGATTAACAATATCGTTTCTGTGATCGGCAATATCGCGGAAGAGACCAATCTGTTATCTCTGAATGCCTCCATTGAAGCAGCCAGAGCCGGAGAAGCCGGCAAGGGCTTTGCTGTGGTCGCTTCCGAGATCGGTAAGCTGGCACAGACAAGTACAGACTCTGTCGAAAATATCGTAAAACTGATCAACGAGGTAACTTCTCTTGTACAGGAAACGGTTGAGCAGGCTGCCGAAAGCATGAAGAGCATCGATGAAAGCAGTGGCATGATCGACACCGCATTGCAGACCTTTAACGAAATATTCGAAGATATCCAGACAACCGGCGATCTGATCGCACAGATGATGGAGAAGGTCGACGAGGTTGATTCCGTTGCTACCAATGTAGCCGCTATTTCAGAGGAACAGGCAGCCAGCACCCAGGAGATCAATGCTACTTCTGAGGATATGGTGACACAGGCAAACAGCATTGCCGAAAACAGCAACACTGTCATGGGCGATGCCCGTGAATTGTCACAGAGTGCTGAGAATCTGAAAGAACACATCAACCGGTTTAAGATTTAAGAAAAGAGGTAGCCATATGAAGAAAATGTGGAGAGGGATCGTATCACTCCTGCTGTGTGTCTGTATGCTGAGCGGCTGCGCCGGCGGCAGCACCGGCAGCGGTGATGGTTCCGATGAAAAAGCAGATGGTATTAAGATGTATCTGACAGTTTCTACCGCCGATACGTTCCGCCAGACGATCATTGATGCAGCACAGAAGGAAGCAGACAAGGTCGGTGCCGAACTCGTCGTAAAGGATGCGGAAGGCTCACTGGAAAACCAGCTGGCGCATATCAAGGAAGCCGTCGATGGCGGATACAATGTCATCCTCTGCAACCCGGTAGACGTCGATACGACATTGCAGCTGCAGGTAGCTGCCGGAGATCTTCCGATCGTGTTCTTTAACTCCTGTCCGAGTGAGGAACGTCTGAAAGCAGATAAATACGTATTCGTTGGTTCCAACGAGGAAGAAGCCGGTACCTATCAGGCAGAATATATCCTCGATAAATATGCATCGAAAGACACGATCAATGTTGCGATCTTTAAGGGTGCCAAGACGCACTCTGCCACACTCGGCAGAACCAATGCATTAAAACACACACTGAATGCATCCGGTAAAAAGATCAATTATGTATTTGAAGATAATGCAGACTGGTCCACCGATACCGCAAAGCAGTATTTTGAATTGTTCTTAAAGACTGGTCAGCCGGTCGATGCCGTTGCCAGCAATAATGATGATATGGCACTGGGCGTTGTACAGGCATGCGAAGAAAACTCCATTGATTTCAATGATCTTCCGATCATCGGTGTCGATGCAACAGAGAACGGCTGTAAAGCAATTGCCGATGGCAAAATGGCATTTACGATCTACCAGTCCGGTTCCGGACAGGGTGAATATATGATCAAAGCTGCCGCCCGCCTTGCACAGGGCAAATCCCTGAAAGGGTTAAAATATCTGTCTGATGACCAGAAATATGTCTGGGTACCATTTGAAAAGGTCGATAAATCGAACGTGGCACGGTATCAGTAGCATAACACATGGTTGTGAAATGCGATTATTGCAAAGTAGCAAATGCACCATTTTTTAATAAATGATTGCAAATTTTTAAAAGAAGAAAAAGAAACACCTGAACCAGAACCGACTTCCCAACCGTTAGATTTTGGTCTAACTTTTGGGATCGGTTCTGGTTCAGGTGTTTCTTTATTTGGAACTTATTTTACAGCCTCTTTCTTTTGTTTGCCGGAATAGAGCAGCCAGCCGCCACATGGCAGGAAGAGGATGGCACATACGATCATGCCTGCCAGCAGCTGTGTACTGTAAGCTGTTCCATTCAAGGCAGGCACCTTATCGCCATAATACATGACAAAGACGGCAAAGGCATTGTTCAGAAAATGGATCAGGGAGGATACCACCAGGCTGTCACTCTGGTATGCCGCATAGGCTAATGCCAGCCCCAGCACGGCAGTCGGCAGCAGCTTGATCAGGCTCATATGACTGATACCAAAAAGGAGCGATACACAAACGACCGCATATGGCACTCTCATTTTCTGTTCAAAGGCACTCAGAAGATAGCCACGGAAGAATATTTCCTCACAAACTGCTGGAAGCAGTGCGATCAGCAGTAATGCTCCAAGGAACGGCAGACCATCCAGCAACTTTGCATAGGCATCGCTCAGATCCTGTGACTGTGTGGAGAACAGATAGCTCAGTCCATTGCTTAAAAGCATCGTCAGGCTGCCCATTCCCACATACAGACACAAACCGCCAAGCAGTTGTTTTACCCCCGGCAGATGGAGACGAAAGATCCTTTTCAGATCTCCCTTGATATACAGGCTGGCTCCAATCGGAAGCAGCAGCAGGGTACACTGTGGCACGATGACGCCGAGCCAGACGTTTTTCATGCTGGCAATGCCGCCGACATATACGATGATCAGCAGCATTACGATAAAGACCAGAAGCCCTTCCTGCACCGATGGCATACTGCCCTTCCGGATATTTTTCCGTCGTTCAAATAAACAGATCCCGCTCATGGACTCGGAGAAAAGCACAGATTCACTGTCGTAGATCTTTCCGAGGAACCAGATCGCTGCAAATGCATACACCATATTGCTGAGAAGTACCACCAGAATATAGGCAAAACTATATTTGAATACAAGCAGATCCTTCATCAGCAGACAGATATTGACTACCGGGATCAATGCCGTCTGATAGTCCAGTGAAATGCTTGGGATAAATCCCACATAGGCTGCCAGCATCACTACCAGTGTCAATGGAGTGATATAGTTGTTTGCCTCTTTAAAGCTCTTGGCAAATACACAGATGCACATCGATATGGCACTCATAAACAAAGCAAATACGGCGACGCAGACTACTGCGATCAGTATCGCCGGCACAAAGCTTGCCATGTGAAAGGCTTCCTTCTGTGCAGACAACCCCTGTATGGTCTGATACAGATAGACCATGATCACGCCGATGGACAAAATATTCATGAATACAGAGACGATCGCCATCGTTGCCACAGACAGAAATTTGCTCATGATCAGCTCCCGGCTGCTGACCGGAAGCGTCAGGATCGTTTCCAGCGTTCCTCTCTCTTTCTCTCCTGCCGTCGTATCAATCGCGGGATACATGCATCCCATCAGAATACCGATGATCAACAGCAATGGTACAATGCTTCCTAAGATCTTACCCATCGAGCTTTCCTGACTGGACTGGTCTGTCAGCCTGGCTGTGACCGGTTCCAGTATTTTCTGCACATCCATCCCCAGAGACTGCAGCTGTTCCTTCGCCGTCTGCTGTGACAATCCCTGGATCTCTTCTTTCAGCATATCCGCCGCTTCCGATGAATTGTCCACGGCAGACAGATAATGGATCTGATACGTCACCTGTGACTTTGTGATCTGTGTCGTAATGTACGCATCGATCTTCTCATCTTTCAATGCCTGCGCCGGATCATCCGTCTTTTTTTCTTTGAAATGATAATCCAGCTTATTCTCCTTACTTTGGAACCATTGATTTAAGGTATCCTGATATTGGGACTCCACCTGTGCATAGGCGATCTGGTAGGTATGTTCCTGCTGTGAACTGGCGATCATCGTCATGATCTGCATACCGATCAGAAAGATCAGCGGATACAGGATCACCGGCAGAACAATCATTGTAAAGATTGTCTTTTTATCCCGCAGCACATCCATTAATTCCTTCTTATATAATAATTTGATCTTACGAAACTGCATCTTCACCCCTCCCTTCGATATAAGCAAAGAAGGTATCACGCAGATTTCCGGTCTGCGTCTCATCCTTCAGATCCTGCGGCGTCCCCTGCGCCACGATCTGTCCATGATGGATCATCAGGATCCGGTCACACAGAAACTCCGCTTCTTCCATGTAGTGGGTGGAATACAGCACACTTTTTCCATTTTGTTTTTCTCGCTTCATGAAATCAATGATCGCTTTGGAACTGATGATATCCAGTCCCAGTGTCGGTTCATCAAATATGTAGATCGCGGGATCGTGGATCAGACAGCGTGCGATCGAAGTACGCTGCTTCTGTCCGGTTGACAGTTTCTCAATTCGGTTATCTATAAATGACTGCATCTGCAATATATTGATGACTTCTTCCAGTCTCTCCTGTACCATTTTTCGGTCAGGTGTATATAGTTCACCAAACAGCGTCAGCATCTCACGCACCGTGAATCGTCCGTATAATTTTGTATTTTCCGACAGATATCCAATATGCTGTTTTAACTCCGACCGCTGTGTGATCCTGCCACCCTCCGGGATCGTGATCTGCACGCTTCCCTCCGTTGGTTCCATCAGGGAACCAAGCATACGCAGCAGTGTTGTCTTGCCGGCACCATTTGGCCCCAGGATGCCGAGGATCTCTCCCTCCTGCACCTGAAAACTGATATGATCCACTGCCAGAAATTCTTCTTTCTTTCCTTTTTTCAATGTTCTGACAAATTGCTTCGTTAAGTTTTTTGCCTCTATCATACTTCTCCTTTCCTTCCCGCCTCTCTACATTGCACCCAGATGTACAGAACTGCTGTTTTTAGATCAGCCCGCACTGTTCAAAGGCGTGTTTTAGTCCGTCTTCCCGGACATGCGTCGTTACCAGATCCGCCTGTGCCTTTAGTGCGGGATCTGCATTGCCCATAGCGATCCCGATCCCAGCCGCCCGGATCATCTCAAAATCATTCGATCCATCCCCGACGGCGATCGTCTGATCCATCGTATCTCCAAAATATTCCACAACTCTCTGCATCCCGGTTGCTTTATTGATGCGTACGTCATTGATCTCACCGCTGACACCGTGTTCCTGACTGATCGTGCTGGCGATCACCCGCAGGGATCCTTCAAATGCCTGCTGTATCATTTCCTGCGGGATCGGCGCATTATAATACAATATCTTTTTAACGCCCGGCTCATGATATACATCCTCTGACTCCCGCATGATCTTCTCCAGCTCATTTTCCTGTTCCCGTGGTACACCATGCTTTTCCTGTACATCAGCAAAGGTATGGCGCTGAAAATCCAGTGCTTTCTTCGTTCCGATGATCTCCGTCTGCGTCTCCAACACATATAATACCTTATGCTTGTCCAAAAAACGGTACAGTTCCTGACAGATCTCCTGTCCCATATCCTGGTCATAAATAGCCTTACCGTCGATCTCGACATATGCTCCGGCGGAAGTCACCATGCCGTCCAGTGCAATGTGCCGCAGGGCTTCCGGTACTTCGCCCTTGCTTCTGCCTGTATTTAAGAATACCTTATGTCCATTTGCACGCGCCTGCCGGATCGCCGTCAGGGCAGATTCCGGTACCGGTGCAAAACTCTCATTTAATGTTCCATCGACATCCAAAAAAACATACTTACTCATTCTCAAAGACTCCTTTTATTACTTACTAAAACTTCCCACATCGTGATGGCAGTTAAAGACCTGACATCCGGGCATGCGTAGCTTAAATATCTTTCTGATTTTTACTCGTAAGCTGTAAAAGTCTGCGCAAACGAGGATGAAAAATTGTCTTGGTACCTTACGCCTTTCCCAAGA
>CAUCOL010000028.1 GCA_958444395.1 uncultured Lachnospiraceae bacterium | reverse complement strand
TGGTAACATCACCACGCTGATCGCAGCAGCTGTATTGTATGCAAAGGGTTCCGGTACGGTAAAGGGCTTTGCTACGACACTGGCATTAGGTATCATTCTTTCTATGTTCACCGCACTGGTTATTACAAAGATACTGTTAAAGGCTATGTATGCATTAGGCGTGGACGATGTGAAATACTTCGGTGTGGAGAAGCCTAGAAAGCAGATCAAGTTTGTACAGAACAGAAATAAGTTCTTTATTATTTCCGGTGTAATGATCATTGCATGTGTAGTGATGCTGTTTGTCAATAAGGGCACGATCGGAAATATCCTGAACTATGGTCTGGATTTCATGGGTGGTACTACTTATGAGATTACATTTGACAATGAGCAGAAGATCGACAGCGCACTGAAGAAAGAGGTCGAGAAGATCTTTACGGATGTCAGCAAGTCCAGCGACGTTGTTATTTCTGATGTAGCGGGTGCTAATGAGATCACCGTTAAGACAGTCGAGTTATCAGAGGATCAGAGAAATGAACTGACAGATACCCTGGTTAAGAACTATAAAGTACAGGAAAACAATATCAAATGGGAGAGTATCAGTGCTTCCGTATCGGATGGCATGAAGAAAGATGCGATCGTAGCCGTGATCATTGCGACGATCTGTATGCTTTTATACATCTGGTTCCGTTTCAAGGATATCGTATTCGCCGGCAGTGCAGTGCTTGCGTTGGTACATGATGTATTATTCGTATTACTGATCTACGCAGTATCCAGAATTTCTGTTGGTAATACATTTATCGCATGTATGCTGACGATCGTAGGTTATTCGATCAACGCAACCATCGTTATCTTCGACCGTATCCGTGAGAATCTGGGTACAAAGCACACAGAAGAGGCGATTGCAGAGGTCGTAAACGATTCGATCACACAGACACTGACAAGAAGTATCAATACGTCCCTGACAACCTTTATCATGGTACTGATGCTGGCAGTATTGGGTGTACAGTCCGTAAGAGACTTTGCGATTCCATTGATGTCCGGTATCATCTGTGGTGCATATTCTTCCGTGTGTATTACAGGTACATTATGGTACAGTGTTAAGACAAGAAGACTGAAAAGACAGTCCAAGTCAAAATAAGAAAATCGATAAAAAACGAAAATAAAAGAAGCCTTGTAAGACATGAAATATGTTTTACAAGGCTTTTTGTTAGTGCATAGGAAAATGCTCGTAATGTAGAGTGACAAAGGGGTCGAAAGAGCGGACAATTCTGATCGGCTGATGTTCCGGAGCTTTGACCACAAAAGCGATCCCGGTACTAGATGCGTGCAACAAAGGACACCCATTCACCGAGTGTGTTTTTCTCGAGGATGGTGAAATGGTTGCGCAGGAGAGCATCTTCCACGGCATCCGCTTTCTCAGCGAGGATACCGGAGGAGATGAAGAGTCCATCTGCTTTCAGAAAAGAAGGGACAACATCTGCCAGAGGGATGATTACATCTGCCAGGATATTTGCGACGACCACATCAAAAGGCTCAGGATGGCTGGCATGGATCGAAGCGGCATCTTCCAGAATATTTCCGTGGATGGCAGTAAGACGTGTCTCATCCAGATGGTTCAGGGCAGCATTTTCTAATGTGCCGGATACGGCGTAAGGGTCGATATCCAGACAAAAGGCAGTGCCGGCACCGGATAATAAAGCGGAAATTGCCAGAATACCACTGCCACAGCCGGCATCCATCAGAGATGTGCCTGCGTGGAGGTATTTACGCAGCGATAGAAGACATAATTTGGTTGTTTCGTGTGTGCCCGTTCCGAAAGCAGAGCCGGGTTCGATCTCGATGATCGTGTCCTGAGGTGTGGCAAAATCCGGTGTGTCTTCCCAGACAGGTTTGATGATCAGGTCATCTGCCACACGGAAGGACTGAAAGCTGTCTTTCCAGGTGTCTTTCCACTGGGAATCATCCTGCAGGGAGTATTCTATCGTAACATCGGGAAAATGCAGGTATTGCTGCAGCTGCCGGATACGTTCACAAAGCGCATGGATCAAATCTTCCGGAGAGTCAAAGGAAGGTGTATCCGGGGTATCCTCCTGCATCTGCTGATCGCGCAGGGAGGAACCGGTACTGTAGTATGTTTTATCCTCTTCGGCATTATCTCCTTCGGTATAAAAGGTGATCGTGGCGGTTCCGTCATCCGGACCGAGATTGGCAGGAATATCAGTATACATCTGTTTTTCTTCTTCCGCTGTCAATGGAACGTGATCGGTTACTTCAAAACCGGCGATGCCCATTTCATATAAAAGCTCACCGATCTGATCTACTGCGTCTGTCGTTGTGTGTATCCGGTATTGATACCATTTCATAAAAAATCCTCATTTCTGAGCGCTTTGTCCTGTGGAGGGGAAGAAAATGGATTCTGGTCATTTTCTTCCGCCATCCGGACTGTCTGCTTCCGCTCAAAAGCAGACAGTTGTGTGAAAAATATTGCATTGGTAATATTTTTACACCAGAGTTTCCATATGGTATGATATAAATTAGTGTTTACTGTTCAAATGTTTTGCATCTATAAAAGCGGAACTTTGAATTATTACAAATAGTATAGCAAAAGAGATGAGGTAATACAAATGAAACAGTGGATGTTTCGTAAGAATGGAGCAAATCTGAAAATGGTTGCAGACCGGTATCATATATCGGAGATTATGGCAGAAGTATTGGTGAAACGGGGACTGACAGACTGGGAGAAGATGGATTATTATCTGTATCCGGATGTGGATAAGATGCATGATGGGGGAAAAATGAAGGACATGCAGCGTACGGTCGGGATACTGCGGGAAAAGATAGAGAAGCAGAAGAAGATCGAGATCATAGGAGATTATGATGTGGATGGGATCATGTCTACGACAATCCTGTATCTTGGTCTGAAGAGTCTGGGAGCGCAGGTGTTTTGGCGGATCCCGCACCGGGTAAGAGACGGCTATGGGATCCGTGCCTATATGGCAGAGGAGGCCTTTGCCAGAGGGGTGGATACGATCATTACCTGCGACAACGGAATCTCGGCAGCAGATGCAGTGGACTGCGCGAAGCAGCATGGTATGACGGTGCTCATTACGGATCATCATGAAGTGCCGACAAATGCAGCGGGAGAAGAACAGATTCCACAGGCAGATGCGGTAGTGGATCCAAAGCAGACGAAGTGCAGTTATCCGTGGAAGGAACTGTGTGGTGCCGGTGTCGCTTATAAGCTGATCGAGCAGCTGCAAAAAAGCCTGCAGTGTACAGATCAGAAGCTGTTGGATCAGCTGTTGTCCTTTGCAGCGGTTGCCACGGTGTGTGACGTAGTTCCTTTGGTGGATGAAAACCGTATTATTGTGAAAAGGGGACTGGAAATATTACAGCACAGTGAAAATAAAGGAATGAAAGCGTTGATCGATCAGATGGCATTTCAGCGCGAGATCCAGGCGGGAGACCTGGGGTTTCGGATCGGTCCCTGCCTGAATGCGGCAGGCAGACTGGAGGATGCGGCACAGGGTGTCGCACTGTTGTTAGAAGAGGATGAGAAGAAGGCGGTGCAGGCGGCAGCAGAGCTGGTGTTGCTGAATGAAAAGCGGAAAGACCTGACGGCACAGGCGGTCGAAGAAGCAGAACACTGTATTGAGGAAAACGACTATCTGAAACAGCCGGTGCTGTTGATCGTACTGGAGCATTGCCATGAAAGCGTCGCCGGGATCGTGGCGGGCCGTATCCGGGAGAAATACTACCGTCCGACGATGATCCTGACGCATTCCGGGGAGAAGCTGAAAGGATCAGGCCGGTCGATTCCGGGCTATCATATGCAGCAGGAGCTGAACCGGCGTGCCGGGCTTCTGATCGAATACGGCGGACATGCGATGGCGGCAGGTTTTTCTGTGCAGCCACAGATGGCAGACCGCCTGAGAGAATCCCTAAATGCGGACAGTGGACTGACCGCACAGGATCTGATCGAAAAGGTGACCTTTGACAGGGAAGTTCCGCTGGAACAGATCAGTCATACACTGATCCGGGAGATGGAACTGCTGCAGCCGGTGGGAGAGAAGAATCCGGGTGCATTATTTGCGATCCGTGGTGTGACATTGCATAGTGTCAGATTATGCGGAAAAGAAAATCAGATCGGGCAGATTCAGGCATCTCAGGGAAACCGTCGTTATAATCTGGTGGATTTTGCAGTAGAGCAGCATGTCAAACCGGCAGTGTGCGCCAGGTATTCTTCCCGGGCATGGGAGGAACTGCTACAGGGAAAGGCACATTTTACGGTGGATATCCTTTATATACCACAGGTCAATGCGCGGTATGGTGATATACAGATAAAGATTGAGGATTGCCGCTGAGAAGAAATGACGGACGATTATGTGCAGCGGGATCAGAGCTCGATTTTCAGGGATAAAAAGTCATGACGCATACGGAGGTAGTAGAACAGGCTGAGTGTAATGCGGCAAAGCAGGTAGGCAGCCGGAAGTGCGATCGGCAGGATGCCCTTTGGAAAGGGGATCGCTGCCCTGGTAAAAGTATATTGCCAGACCAGAAAAAGTGGTGCCAGCAGATAGATACAATACGATTCTGCCAGGTATGATGGATAGGAAAAATGATATTTTGAGGCAGTCTCCGTCAGGACGGACAATGTCATGGAGCGGGTGCGTGCAGAAGAAGCAAGTGCCTGGCGCAGCATGACCGGAAAGACGCAGAGCAACAGAAAGAAATAAAGTGGAACGGGCCGGGTAACAGCCAGAGCTGCAAGCAGCAGTACGGCCAGTACGATGCGTGACTGACGCAGCCCACGGTAGCGGCTGATCAGCCGTAATTCTTTATTAACATATGTCTGTTCTTTCATGACGGAATCTATTCCTTTCTGTTTTAAGAGATACAGGACAGACTGTCGGAAAATACAGATTATTACTATCCTGATAGTATACATAGATGTATCCGGAACTGTGCTGAACCGATACGATAAGATAATAGTACAATCTGTGATATGTGTCAAAGCCACACAGCATTTGGCAAAAGGTTCAAGATAAAAAAGTAAAATGTTTTTTTGTTGTATAAAATGTAGAAAAGTAAATAATGCTTTGAAATATCTGCAAAATAGTATATAATAGTATACGTATATGTTTATTTTGGTGAATGTGGGATAAAATAGTGATAATAATGAAGAAACAGAAGTAGTGAAAGGAGAAAGAACATGGTTGGCAGTGATATCGGAATTGATCTTGGTACAGCGAATGTGCTGGTTTATATAAAAGGTAAGGGTGTCGTTTTAAGAGAGCCGTCAGTAGTAGCATTTGACCGCGACACAAATAAAATTAAAGCAATCGGAGAGGATGCACGTCTGATGCTTGGACGTACACCGGGAAATATCGTGGCAGTAAGACCTCTGCGTCAGGGTGTGATCTCAGATTATACCGTGACAGAGAAGATGCTTCGTTATTTCATCCAGAAGGCATGTGGTAAGGCGCGTTTCAGAAAGCCTCGTATCAGCGTAGGTATTCCAAGCGGTGCGACAGAAGTAGAAAAGAAAGCAGTAGAGGATGCAACGTACGAAGCAGGTGCAAGAGAGGTAGCGATCATCGAGGAGCCGATCGCAGCTGCCATCGGTGCCGGTATTGACATTTCCAGACCATGTGGAAATATGATCGTAGATATCGGAGGCGGTACAGCAGATATTGCAGTTATTTCCCTGGGAGGTACAGTAGTCAGCACATCCGTGAAGGTAGCCGGCGATGATTTCGATGAGGCGATCGTACGTTATATGAGAAAGACACATAACCTGCTCATCGGTGAGCGTACAGCAGAGGAGATCAAGATTCAGATCGGTTCTGCTTATAAGCGTCCGGAAGTAGTTTCTATGGATGTCAGAGGACGTAACCTCGTAACAGGCCTTCCAAAGACGATTACAGTTACATCCGATGAGACACTGGATGCATTAAAAGAGATTACATCACAGATCGTTGAAGCTGTCCACAGTGTACTGGAGAAGACTCCGCCGGAACTGGCAGCCGATGTATCTGACCGTGGTATCGTTCTGACCGGTGGCGGCAGCCTTTTATATGGTCTGGAAGAACTGATCGAAGAGAAGACAGGTATTACAACGATGACAGCGGAGGATCCTATGACAGCCGTTGCGATCGGTACAGGACAGTACGTAGAGTTCCTTAGCGGAAAGCACGAAGAAGAATAGAGCAGATCATCGGAGAGGGTCTGGGTTCACAGTGACTGCTGTTTTTCTGCCCCGGCAGATCGGTGCAGTGTGAAAGCGCTTTCTGACAGTTGAATGAAGGAATCCGTCAGGAAGTGTTTGCGGCACCTGGAACGAGCAGCGGCAGAGAGTGACACAGAAAGGGGACAACGCATATGGTAAGAGGGCTTTATACAGCATATACAGGGATGCTGAACGAACAGAAGCGTCTGGACGTTATTTCCAATAATCTCGCCAATTCCGCGACCGTTGGTTATAAGGAAGAGGGAGTGACCAGTCAGGCATTTAAAGAGATGCTGACGTATCGTATCAAAGACCGGTCCAGTGGATTTGTGGACATGCCGGTTGGCAATATGAGTCTGGGTGTAAAGATCGGTGAGACCTATGTGAATTGGGATCAGGGTTCATTGAGACAGACAGAGAATACATATGATCTTGCGTTACAGGGAAAGGGATTTTATACAGTACGCGTTACAAATACAAAAGGGGAAGATACGACCTGCTATACCCGAAATGGTTCATTTCAGTGTACCGCAGATGGCTGTATCGTAGATAAGAATGGAAATCATCTGCAGGGCGAAGGCGGTGATATACAGGTACCGACGGATGCAGCCCAGATCGTGATCGATAAGGATGGTGCGATTTATGCAGATGGCACGTATATCGATACAATCAAGATAACAGATTTTGAAGATTATAATTATCTGAAACAATATGGAGATAATTTTTATATAGCAGTGGATGGTGCGAAGACAAAGGATGGCGAAGCGTCCATTGAGCAGGGCTATACAGAGCAGTCCAATGTAAACGTGGTCGATCAGATGGTCGATATGATCACGATCACCCGTGCATATGAGGCAGGACAGAAAATGATCCAGCTGCAGGACAGCTTATTGAATCATGCAGTAAACGAAGTTGGTAAAGTATGATAGTGCACCGTTGTCTGCCATGAGGACAGACGAGGCGTGAGAAAGGCAGGAACGCATATGATGAGAGCACTTTGGACGGCTGCTTCCGGCATGAAAGCACAGCAGACCAGTCTGGACACGATATCAAACAATCTGGCAAATATCAATACGACCGGATTTAAGAAGGAAACAACGCAGTTTCAGTCATTACTGTATCAGACATTGCAGGACAAGACGACCGATACACAGGGCAATCCAAAGCCGGTTGGCGCACAGGTAGGTCTGGGTGTAAAAGTTGGTGCGATCGCAACGCAGTTTGGACAGGGAACGTTCTCTGAGACACAGGGAGATTTTGACTTTGCAGTAGAGGGAAATGGATTTTTCATGGTAAAGAAACCGGACGGTTCGGTATATTACACCAGAAATGGTCATTTTAATATGGCGATGAATACATCCGGCGGTGTGACACTTTCTACGGCAGAGGGATATTCTGTGCTGGATTCCAATGGAAAAGAGATCACGTTTGATGCAGATACAGATATTACGAAGCTGCAGTTTGATAACTATGGCAACATAAACTACACCGATGCAAAGAATAATCCGGTCAGCCTGGGGATCACGATTGGTATGGCACAGTTTAATAACCCGGCAGGACTGGAAAAGTCCGGGGACAGTTATTATAAAGCAACCGATGCATCCGGCAGTGCCCGGATCGAGGGACAGGATGCCGCACTGAAGAAAAGCATCGTTAAGAATGGTTACCTGGAGGCATCCAATGTACAGGCTGTCGATGAGATGGTTGATATGATCGTGACACAGAGAGCTTATGAGATGAACTCAAAGGCGATCACGGCGTCCGATGAGATGCTGCAGCAGGCAAATAACCTCAGATCATAGCAGAGGTTGATTTGACAGAACCTGATATGTATTCTGGCAGTTAAAGAACAGAAGAAAGGGCATGGTGAAATGCGATGAGTTCGATTATGGATATTTCCTCTCTATATGATACATATTCTTCAAAGTTACATTCGGTATCTCCGACAAGTGTATCCAGTCAGCTGTCAAATGTCAGTGATGCCTCTTCCGATGAGGAGTTACTGGAAGCGTGCAAGAGCTTTGAGACGTATTTTGTTCAGAAAATGATCGAGTCGATGAAGGCTACGACCGAGAATGAAGAGGAAGATGGAGAATATATGAAGGTATTCTCGGACACATTGAACCAGTCATATGCAGAAGCGATTACAGATAGTGGTCAGCTGGGGCTGGCACAGCAGTTATATGAATCTATGAAGCGGCAGTATAAATTGTAATGGGCATACAAAAGGGATTGCTGTCTACCGTATAAAAAATAAGCCACTGTATGAGAAGATACAGTGGCTTTTGTATTCTATAAAAACAGATAATAACACAGGAGAACATACAGATGGAAGAATGGGAAGGATATGTAGAGAAAATCGTATTCAGAAATGAAGAAAATGGATATACAGTGATGCATCTGGCAACGGAGTCCGATGAGGATGAGGTATGCTGTGTTGGCTGTTTTTCCTTTATCGCAGAGGGACAGTATCTGGTGGTTCGGGGGAAAGAGGTCGTACATAAGGATTATGGTCCGCAGGTGCAGGTGGATTCCTATGAAGAGAAGCAGCCGGAGGATGCGATGGCGGTCGAACGCTATCTGGGATCCGGTGCGATCAAGGGAATCGGACCGGCACTGGCGGCGCGGATCGTGCGACGGTTTGGTGACAAGACCTTTGAGATTATGGAACGGGAACCGGAGCGGCTGGCAGAGGTAAAAGGTATCAGCCGGAAGATGGCAGTCAGTGTGTCAAATCAGTTCAATGAGAAGCAGGAGATGCGGCAGGCCATGCTGTTTCTGCAGGAGTATGGAATCTCGATGAATATGGCAGTTAAGATCTACCGTCATTATGGACACAAGATGTATGAGGTGATCCAGAAGAATCCGTATCGTCTTGCGGAGGATATCTCCGGGATTGGTTTTAAGATTGCAGATGGTATCGCACAGCAGGCAGGATTTTATCAGGACTCGGATTTTCGCATCCGTGCAGGGATCATTTATTGCCTGCAGCAATCCGGTTCACAGGGGCATTGTTATCTGCCGCAGCAGGAACTGGTACGCCAGACGGCACAGCTGCTATTGCTGGAGCCGGAGGTGATTGAAGCACAGATCGATGAATTGTCTATGAATAAGCAGGTGATCTGCAAAGAAATACAGGGTGAACGGTGCCTGTATGCCAGCACACTGTATTATATGGAAATGAACTGTGCCCGTATGTTATTGGATCTGAACCTGTCCTTTGGGATCGACGAGGATGCATTTCGCAAAACGATCGCTGCATTGGAGGCAAGACAGGGGATTGAACTGGATGACATGCAGCGTCAGGCAGTATTGCAGGCGGTCAAAAGCGGCGTGTTGATCATCATGGGTGGACCCGGTACCGGAAAAACGACGACGATCAATACAATTGCCCGTGTGTTAGAGGAAGAAGGACTGGAGATCCTTCTGGCGGCACCGACCGGACGTGCAGCCAAGCGTATGACAGAGACGACCGGATATGAGGCACAGACGATTCATCGTCTGTTAGAATTAAATGGTGCAGTCGAAGGAGAGGATCGTACCGGGATGCATTTTGAGAGAAACGAACTGCAGCCATTGGAAGCGGACGTGGTGATCATTGACGAGATGTCTATGGTAGATATCTATTTATTAAACGCGCTTCTTCGCGCACTTGTGCCGGGGACTCGCCTGATCATGGTCGGTGATGTGAATCAGCTGCCGTCTGTCGGACCGGGAAATGTGCTGCGGGATATGATACAGGCGGATTTTTGCCATGTAGTACGGCTGCAGAAGATCTTCCGGCAGGCAGCAGAGAGTGAGATCATCCTGAATGCCCACCGTATCAATAACGGAGAACCGATCAGCCTGAAGAACACCAGCCGGGATTTCTTCCATCTGGAGAGGAATAACAGTCAGGACGTAACGAATGTGGTGATCCAGCTGATCATGCAGAAGCTACCGCCTTATGTGAACGCAACGCCATATGATATCCAGGTACTGGTGCCGATGCGTAAAGGAGAACTGGGTGTTGAGAACCTGAATAAGATCCTGCAGAATTATCTGAATCCGCCGATGGTCGATAAAAAAGAGAAAGAATTTCATGGAATGCTCTTTCGGGAGAAGGATAAGATCATGCAGATCAAGAACGACTACCAGATGAAATGGAAAAAAGTCAATCGGTATGGAGATACCTATGAGGAAGGCGATGGCATCTTTAATGGGGACTGTGGGGTGATCCGCAGGATCTCCGAACTGACGGAGACGGTCACAGTTGAATTTGAGG
>CAUCOL010000027.1 GCA_958444395.1 uncultured Lachnospiraceae bacterium | reverse complement strand
CAGGGTTCCGATCCCGTACGCTCCCGGAAGACTGCTGATCGGTAGCAATACGCCGGCACTTCGCTGCTCTAATGTGTGTTTTTTCATACTAAGCTCCTTATTTATTCTATGTCGGATTTCTCTGACTTACACCCGATAATCCTGTCCCTGGCTTTTTACATCAACGGCTATTTCATTCAGATTGCCTTTGGTATAGGTCAGACCCGCGTACACCTGAGAAGACGTCTCCATCACCGGTGCGGAATGATCCTGCTTTGCCACCTCTGTAAAGCAGGACTGCAGCCCCTGAATCACCCGCAGACATGCGTGTAGGTTTACATCTTTTCTTTTGACCAGAGACTGTACCAGCTGCTCATTCACATAGCGGTAAAGCGATGCCAGCTTACCGGATATCTCATACTGACGATCCAGACTGCCACGCAGCTCCGCCAGAAGTCCCTGTGCCCGCTGCAGCTCTGTCTTTGCCTCGTCCCACTTTTCCTTCTGCAGGGCTTTCTGTGCATCACGGATGCTATCCGTCATCAGATCGTAGATCACTACGACCAGTTCTGTTCTGTTTGCCTGTGCGATTCTGGCTGCATATGCTTTTTTTTGTTCACGATCCATATGATACCTCTTTTATCCTACCTTAACTCTGTAACAGACTCATGATCTGCTGTGGACGATTGTTTGCCTGTGCCAGCATGGATGTTGCTGCCTGCGATAACACATCACGCTGTGTATATTCTGTCATCTCGTCTGCCATATCAGTATCACTGATACGTGACATTGCCTCTGTGATATTCTGACTGGTCAGATCGAGACTGGAAGTCGTACTCTCCAGTCGGTTCTGGTAAGCTCCCAGCGTGGAACGGGCAGAGGATACTGCCTGGATCGCTTCATCCAGCTTGCTGATCGCATTAGTCGCACCATCCTGCGTACAATAATTGATCTTATCCACACCGGAAGAATCCTTCAGACCAAGATTCAGGCAGGAAACTTCTGCAAAATTCATGTTCAGTGTCTGCCCCTCATTTGCTCCGATCTGAATCGTCATATATCCTGCATCAAATGTTTCTAATGTCACCTCTCCGGCTGCATTTTCCCCGATCTCCAGCTGAATCTTAAATCCATTGTTGTCTACAATATTGACCAGATCACCATCTGCCGTATATGCTGCAGAATCTTCAAAGCCATCACCAAATGTGATCTGTGCATCAGATCCTTTGTATACCGTAGGTTCCTTATCCGTCGGATACTGGATCTCTATCTTCTGTGCACTGCCGGAGGTATTGGTCTGCAGACGCATTCCCTGACCGCTGCCGATCACATCAATGTTCATTGCATCGCATGCATCAACCACTTTCTTGGAGATAGAATCATCCGTATCCGTCGATGTAATCTTAATAGATACATCGTTGATCCGTATGGAATAATCCTGATCTGCTGTTGCCGGTATCGTATAGTTCAGGGTAGCTTCTGCTTTCTTAGCAGCCTGCACCACATTGATCTTATAGGTTCCTGCGTCTACTGACATCGAAGCTGACATCGCTGTCACTCCCGCTTTATTACTGGAAATCGTACGTGCCACCGATCCGTCCAGCAATGCCTTTCCATTAAACTCTGTTGTCTGGGATATACGGTCGATCTCATCCATCATTTCGTCCGCCTCGGACTGGATCGCTTTACGGTCATCCAGACTGTATGTATCATTGGCTGCCTGTACTGCCAGTTCACGAATACGCTGCAGGATATTCTCTACCTCTGACATAGCCCCCTCTGCTGTCTCAATGATCGACTGTCCGTCAGATGCATTTCTGGAGGACTGATCCAGAGCACGGATCTGCGTTCTCATTTTATTGGTGATCGCCAGTCCTGCCGAATCATCGGCTGCCTTGTTGATCTTATAACCGGAGCTCAGTCTCTCCAGACTGGAGGACATTCTACGCTCTGTCTTTTTTAAATTTACATTTGCCATCTGCGCTGAAATATTGTGATTAATTCTCATATGCGTCTCCTTTTCTCTGCATCCATTCTATCGTGTGACAGACGACTGCTTTTGCCGCCTGGTATAACTTCTGTGTCGTAACGGTCTGCGTCCCGCCATTTCCTGTCAATTCATATGGATGCTTTACATCCACTGCATACGACAGATTCTTTACTTCAATCTCCTGTCCTGCCAGCTGTCGGGTCAATGTGTCCTTTCCCTCTTCAAGAAACTCCGCGCCCTGACGGTTATCGCAAAGAACCAGTCCCTTTAATTCCTTTCCGGACATCCTCAGCTCGATCGAAATATCTCCTATATCCTGTCCCATATCCGGGATAGCGATCTGTACCTTTCCGCTGTCACCCTGTCCCTGTGTGAACGTGACACGTAACGATGTGATCGTATCCCCGGTACGCACCGGAATCTGATAGTCCTGCGCATGTGCCATGCTTCCCTGCAAACGGATCCCTCTCCGCCACAGCTTCAGCTGTTCTGCCTGTCCATAGGAAAGATCTGTCTGCTGATATGCTCTGTCAATAATCCTGTCCATATATTCGGACACCTGCTGCAACCGCTGCTGTAACTGCTCCGGCGCATCGAGCGCATCCGGCAGTTCCAAGAGCAGTCCTTCTGATTCTCTCTGCTCCTCCGATGAAAGAAGTTCTTTTCGTCCATAGACTTCTTTTATCACATCACGCCCCTGACCGATCAGCTGCTCTGCCGCAGCCACATTACTGATCGTATCCGGTATCGCCAACTGTTCCAGATACTGCGCGGCTTCCTCATATTCTGCTGTTTCACGCATCTGTTCGGCGGCATTCTCATAATATGCTGCCTCCTGCTCTGACTGCCCTTCTACAGACTGCATCTGTTCATGAAATGCCTCCAGTGACGTATGCAGAATCTGCTCCAGTTCTCCATCGGAAACTACCCTGACTCCCTCCGGTGTCATCTGATCCAGTGTATCTTCCGCCATCCGCTGATAATATGTCACCGCCGGATCTGCATCCTGTCCTGCAAAGCCATGTTCGATCTGCTGTACGATGCTTTTCCCCTGAAAGACAAGCTGCGTCAGACCACCAAAGCCGTCATCCACTTTTGTATCGATCCCTTTCTGACGAGCAGTACGTACTGCCGTCAGAAGATTGCCAAGCGTCATCTCCCGCTTTGTTTCCAGAACAGCTCCCACCGCTGCACCATCGCTGTTTTCTATATTATTCAACAATCGATAAATACCGATATATCCGTCCCGTTCCTGCTCACTGATCGCCTGATCCCGCTCCAGCTGCCACAGGTAACGACTGTATTTTTCTTCCTGTGTAATATCTTTTTCTTTTGCAATCGATACCAGTTTATCCTCCAGCTGCGCCAATGGCATATCCAGTGGATTCTCCCCCCGCCGGATCATTTCCAGTACGACAGATGGTTTCATATGATCGATCACGGACTGTACTCTGGCATCCTGCTCCTTGACCAATGTGATCGAATCTTCTGTAATCTCCATCCGGTTATATCCAAGAATACGGACTGCTCTTTGATTTGCCTCTGTATTCTCCAGCCCCATCTCTTCCAGCATCTGTGGAATCCCGTCAAAGGCTTTCCGGATCGAATCCCCCAGATCGGAGCGAACCTGTGTCCCTACTGCCTCATAATCCTGCGTATATAACTGATGCTGATACTGTCTCGTAAGTCCGGTCGCTGCCCGGTGAAGCACATTCATCGTCAATAACTGCTGTTGCCGGAGTCCGACTCCCAGTACTGCTGCCGGAGCCTGTTGGACATCGGCTGTCTTCTGCAGTGTCTCCTCCAAAAGATCCGCCTGTTCCTCCGTTACCTGTGTTCCCTGCAGTCCTGCTATCTCCACATGGTACGCTCTCTCCTGCTGACGCAGCTGTTCAACGATCCTGCTAAGCCCCGTGACCTCTATATCAATGCCTTTCTCCTGCATCCGGACTGCTGCCTGCACTGTCATCTTCAAACGAATCTCTTCGAGCTGGCGCATGGCGGTAACCGCACGTTCTGCAATCAATTTCCCACTGTCCACGCCGGATATTCCTTCCGCTGATGAAGCCGGATCCTGCATGGCTGCCACCGTCCGGAACTCTGCGGCGATCTGATCCCGCTCTCCTGCCGGTATCTGCTCCTGTACATCCCCCGGGTCACTCTGCAGCGCTGATGCACTCTGTGTCATATCCGTCACATTTTTTAACATCTGCAGCGTTATGTCATTTCCTGCTGCCTGTCTGACTGCCTGCAGGATGTCCTGCTTTGTCACTGCTGCAAAATCCTGTATCACATTTCTTGCGATCACAAACTGCTGCGTATCCAGGGATGCCTGCTCCGGTGCCACGCCTGTCGCCATCGCCTGCAATATCTGCTGCCACACGTCCTGTGGCGTACTCTGCTGCTGTACACGATCTAATGTATCTAATGTCTGCAAAGACTGCACGGTAACCGGAAGATCATTGGCAAACAGCCATTTGGCATGCTGCCAGTCTGCTTCCTCCGTCAACCCCGCCTGCTCCAGCACGGTCTGAATCTGAGGCATCAATGTCTCCCACGCACTATCATCCGCTGCCGATGCATCCACCGCATCGCTGCCGGAATACTGACCATGATATAGATTCTCGATCGTCGGTGCCAGCTCATTTTCAATCAGATAGACTCTCGTCTGATCCGAAATCTGCCCCGCTGTCTGCGCCATCTGTACAGCTGAGGTCACACGCCGGATGTTCTCCTGCGTCGCCGGTATATCTGCATCCTCCAAGATCTGTGCGATCTGCTGCGGATTCTTCTGCTCCAGGAAACCCATCGCCTGCATCTTGTCCATATCCTCCTGATATGCCTCCTGGGATGCCTTATAAGCCGCCTGTGCCTGCTCTCTGGATTGCTTCTGTTCTTTGCCGTGTTCAATCGCACGATCCAGAATAGACTGTTTATACTCCTCCAGATCGCCCTGTTCTTTCTCCAATATCCGATAATCTTCGCCGGTCAGCACGGACAGATTCTGTCCTGCCTCATGCTGCGCCTGGGATACGGCTGCACTGCCTTCCAGCACGCCTGCAAACGTATATGCGTCCTTATTCACGGAAGTCCCTGCCATGACCCGGTCTGTACCCGTGCCGGTCAACGTTCCAACTTCTTTCAGTACAATACTATCTTTTGACACATCCATGATTTTAAATTTTCTGGTTTCGCCTTCCCTGGCATTCTGTACTGCCGACTTAGAGACTGCTACCTCTACGCCGTTAAAGTTGATGGAAATCTCTCCGGACACCTTTGTAACAGTCCCCTCGACTGTCTGTCCCTTTTGTCCTATGCTCAGAAAGGAGTTCGCTCCAAATGCGGTCTTTCGCTTTGTAAACGAGGATCCCATCCCTGCAATATCATTGATATTCATAGATTTCGCTCACCTTTATCGTACCTTTCCCGCCGAATTTAATCTGCGTAATCTCTATGAAATATTTCGGCAGGATTTGGCAATCCCTTAACAAAGAGGCAAAAACTTCCCACACCACCGGAGACAAGCACAAAGGACAAAACCAGCGTCTTGCCCTTTGCCACTCTACATTACGAGCATTTTCCTATACACCCAAAAAAGGAAGTTCTGATAATCAGAACTTCCTTTCATCTGTTATGCGGAAGAAGGGACTTGAACCCTCACGTCGTTGCCAACACTAGATCCTTAGTCTAGCCTGTCTGCCAATTCCAGCACTTCCGCTTACCGCCGTCGCAAAACTTTCGCAACGAACGAATAATATATTATCACGGTTCACTCCAACTGTCAATACCTTTTCCGAAAATATTTCACAATATTTCACAAAAAAACTTTTCTCTTAATGGATGAAGGAAAACAAAGCAGAGCGGCATGCTGTACCACCAAAAAACCGATCTATCGACCTGTGGTTGCTGCAGCCTGTGCCGTCCTGCTCTTTTTCTTTTTATTTCCTGTTATTTAGAAGCGGTTATGCTGTTTTCTTTACAGTAAGTTCCGCTTTACTGTCACTGCCGAAAAGCTCCGACTTGTCAATATTCTCCCAGCTGTCACTGTCGCTGATATATACCTTTTCCAGAGAAGTACAGCCGCTGAACATGTAAGACATATTTGGTTCCTGGTCGATCGTAAAGCTGCTGATATCAACCGTCTTTAAAGCCTCACAGTCAGAGAACATTTTTGACACCTCGGTCACCTTTTCCGTATTCCAGCCACTCAGATCGACAGATTCCAGACCGGTGCATCCATCGAACATCTGCTCCATATCTGTCACCTGACTTGTATCAAAACTGCTCAGATCCAGTGTCTTGACAGCCGTACAGTTTTCAAACATGCCATTCATTTTAAAGACTCTGGATGTGTCCAGATTTGTAACATCAATCTGCGTCAACTTCTGCAATATATATCCCTGCAGCATGACATAACCGTCAAACATACCGGAAGCATTCATATTGGCATAAATCTTTCCATGTCCCTGAGACGAAACATAGAACTTCGCTCCGTCCAGCCAGCCGACTAAGGTATCTGTCTTATCATTATAAGATACCTTCACTGCCTCGGCAGATTCCGGTTTCACGATATCAGTAAAGATGATCTGCGTAATCTCGATGTTATTATTCTTCTCCAGCTTATATAATATATTCTGGAATTCTTCTCCCGTCTTAAGATAGGCCGCCGGTACCTCCGGTTCTTTTCCGCCCAGTTCCTCCTGTGAGATCAGCTTTGCCGGGCACTCCCCAGACGTTACATCACTTATCTCCGTCTTTGCCGGTAACTTCCATCCTTCCCCGGTATAGACGGTCAACAGAGAGGCGTCCTGCCAGAACATCTGACGCATGTTTGTTACGTTCACAGTATCAAAGCTGCGCAGATCGAGATATAAGAGCATCTTACAGCCCATAAACATTTGGATCATACTGGTTACTTTTGCGGTATTAAATCCTGACATATCCAGGGACTCCAGTTTACTGCAGCCGGCAAAAGTATTTTGCATGCCGGTCACATTCTCTGTGTTAAGTCCGTCTCCCCAGACGATAGACTCCAGCGAAGCGCAGCCGTTAAAAGTTCCATTCATATTCGTGACATGCTGTGTGTCAAAGCCACTTAAATCCAGTGCTTTTAATTTCTCGTCTCCGTTAAACATGCCCTCCATCGTTGTCATCTTTGAAGTATCGAGATTATCAAATACGATCTCTTTTAACTTCTCCTGATTCTCAAACATTCCTTTACAGTTCGTTGCAGCATAGATCTTTTCACTGCTCTGCGTCGATACATAGAATGTGCTGCCATCTTTCCAGCCTACAACCTTATCCGTGTCGTCATATGCCAGATTAACAGCGGCAGAGGATACCGGCTTTGTCTCCTGTGTAAATACGATCTTCGTAGTATTTGCAGGAATTGCAGCGCAAAATTCCTGACCTGACTGCAGATACGTATCATGCGCTTCGATCGGTGCATTGATATCCCTCTCGATCATCGCTCTGCTGCTGCCCAGGACATAGCTGTCTGCATAATCTTCATCTGGATATCCCCACAGATCACCAACATACACTGTCACTAATGCACTGCACCCATCAAACATAGAGCGCATAGAAGTAGTTCCTGTCGTGTCAAAATGACGCAGATTCAGCACCAGAAGACCGCGGCAGCCAGAGAACATCTCTGCCATATTCTCCACGCCTGCCGTATCAAAGCTACTCAGATCCAGTCCGTCCTGCTTTCCGTCCTTTGTCTGCAGATTGCTGCATCCGTTAAACATCTCATGCATATCGGTGACGGATGTCGTATCAAAACCGCTCAGATCCAGTGCTTTCAGACTACTGCATCCACTAAACATCATGCTCATGTCTTCTACGGCGGCTGTATCGATTCCTTTGAGTGTAAGCTTCTCTAAGCTGCTGCAATTCATAAACATTCCCTGCATCTGCTGTACACTGCTCGTATCAAAGAAGCTGATATCAAGCTTCGTCAGATTGCTGCATCCATAGAACATTCCTGACATATCAAGGATCGATGCTGTGTTCCATTTCTCTGCATCCCAGGTCAGTTTCTCCAGGCTCTTACAATTTCCAAAGAGTCCACCACGATAAAGAGTATCGCTCCATTCTCCATATGTTTCTCGGTCGAGCCCGATCGTCTCTACCTTCGATATGTCAAAACTGCGCAGATCCAGTTCTTTCAGGCTGCCACAGCCATTAAACAGATAAGTCATATCCGTCACATTGGATGTATCAAAACTACTCAGGTCCACCTTTTCTAACGCACTGCAGCCATTAAACATCTGTCCCATATCGGTTACATTAGATGTATCAAACCCTGCTATATTCAGAGTCTTCAAACCGCTGCATCCATCGAACAGATATGACATATTCACCGTCTTCGCTGTGTCCAGATTGGACAGATCAATGCTCTGGATCTTACTCAGAGAAGAAAACATTCCAGACATGTCACGATTTGCCTGAATCTTTCCATGTCCCTGGGAAGATACGATAAACTTTCTGCCATCACGCCATCCCACGACACCATCTGTTGACTCGTCTGCTGCCACAGTGATCGCTGCTGCAGTTGTCGGACGTTTGCCATCCGTAAACAGAATGCTTGTCGCCTGCTGCGGAATCTTTTCCTTAAATTTGGAACCGCTCATCAGATATAAAGCAGCTATCGGTTCTTCTGTCGGTGCCACTGTCGGACTGCCCGTCGGATCAGATGAGGCTGTCGGATTCTGGCTGGACGCCGGACTGCTGCTGACCGCTGCACCGGAGGTTGGTGCCACACTGACACTTGGTCCGGAGGTTACTGACGGACTTCCACTGACGATCGGCGCAGAGGAAGGTACCGGGCTGGCACTGATCGCAGGACCTGAAGTCGGTACAGCACTTGCCGTCGAACCCGGATTTGGGGTTGGCGTCGGATCGGTACTCGCACTTGGGGTTGGATTTGGTGCCGGTGTCGATGTACCTGCCGGCGTCTTGCTTGGTGCAACCGATGGAACCGGTGCCTTACTTGGCTGTGCCGTCGCAGAGCCTGCCGGTGTCTGACCCGGTGCAGTCGTCACATTTCCTGCCGGTGAACCACCTGGTGCATTCGTGCTATTTCCGGCTGGCGAACCACTCGGCGCATTCGTCATATTTCCTGCCGGTGAACCACTCGGCGCATTCGTCACATTTCCTGCCGGTGAACCACTTGGTGCTGCGGATGCATCCCCACCCGGTGTCGCCGATGGGTCTGTGCTTTCCTGCGGTGCCTCCGTGGTGCCGGATGGGTCTGTCGTCGGTGTCGAAGACGGAGACAGACTTGGGCTAACTGCTGCTGTCGCAGATGTCTGCGGCTTCGTTGTCGATGTCGCTGCCGGCAGCTTCGATGCCATCTGCGTACCTACCGTTGCTGTCGGAGTCGTCTGGACATCCCCTGCTTTCCTGACAGTTACAGTGATCTTGCACTTCTTCATTCCCTTTGCCGACAACGTAACCTTTGCTTTACCGGCTTTCTTTCCGGTCAGCTTTACTGCCTTTTTCACTACCTTCACCGTGACAATTTTCTTATTTGATGCTTTTGCCTTGAGCTTTGCTTTGGCATTCTTTACCTTTACCGTCACAGTTTTTCCCACAGATACTGTCACTTTGCTTTTGCTGACTTTCATCTTACTTGCTGCCAATGCCCTCTGGGGCTGTCCGGGTGCCAGTATCGTACTGACCAGCATACCCACTGTCACAAGTCCAGAAAGCAGCTGCTTATTTCTTTTCCGCATAATTTTCCTCCTCATTTTCTTCTGCTCTGTTTTCTGTTACCAATTCCTTTGTGCCGTCTTTTTCTTTGATTTTACGACAGAGATTTTAAGACGCTGTACCACTTATCCGCTTAAAATCTATATTTATAATAAACCACCCTCTGCATTTCGTCAACTGTAGGTATACTATTAGAACTTTTAGTATACAATATCTATATATAATAAAGAGATAGATTGGAGTTGATGCTATGCAATACTTTGGCGTAAGGCTGCGGGATCTGCGCCTTGAAAAACGCATGACCCAGCAGCAGCTTGCCGACAAAACAGGTATGGCAAAAGGGACTATCTCTGCTTATGAACAGGGCAAGAAATATCCCTCTGTCGAAGTTCTGATCAAACTTTGCAACACATTTCAAGTGTCTGCCGATTACCTGCTGGGATTATCGGATGATCTCCAGCTCATGAAATCAAATCTCACGGATGAACAGATGAGTGTCTTCCGAAAACTGATCCATGAACTGGAGCAATCCAATGCCATCCGAAATCTTCCAAATTAATGTCGGTCTGTGCCTCAGACAGTTTCCAGCTGTCCGGGGCATTTTTTATTGTAGCATCTGCCCCCCTGATGAGTTTTTCCTATTTTGCACTTCCCCCCAAAAAAACACAAAAAAAGAGCGCCCATCCGGGCACCCCTTCCATATACAAAATATAAAAACATCCTCACAGAGCCGGTCACTGCCGCCCCAGACATCCGCCGAAATTAGTTTCCTGTAGATTTTTGCTTGAAAATTGCACAAATCTGCGTAAATGAGGATGAAAAATTGGCTTGGTACCTTACGCCTTTTCCAAGTCC
>CAUCOL010000026.1 GCA_958444395.1 uncultured Lachnospiraceae bacterium | reverse complement strand
TAAGATCGTACAGACAGCAGGAAGAAATGCACTCGGTACATTTGCACCGGAGTTTGCACATTTTAATGATGATGTTCTTTTTGGTGAGAACTGGAACAACGAGGATATTGATGTAAAGACCAGAAGTATTATTACGGTGGTTGCATTGATGGCTTCCGGCATCACAGATTCTTCTTTAAAATTTCATCTGCAGAATGCAAAGGATAATGGTGTGACACAGAGGGAAATCGCAGCCGTGATCACACATGTTGCATTTTATGCAGGCTGGCCAAAGGGATGGGCAGTCTTTAACCTTGCAAAAGAGGTATGGGAGGACGCAGAAGGGGATCTTCCATATGAGGATCCGGCAATGCGTGCGCATGCAAAATCTATGGTATTTCCAATCGGAGCATCAAACGATGGTTTTGCACAGTATTTTTCCGGTCAGAGTTATCTGGCACCGGTTTCGACAGAGCAGGTCGGAATCTTTAATGTAACCTTTGAGCCGGGCTGCAGAAATAACTGGCATGTACATCATGCCAAGAGCGGTGGCGGACAGATCCTTGTCTGCGTAGCAGGTCGTGGCTATTATCAGGAAGAGGGAAAAGAAGCGGTCGAAATGCATCCGGGTGACTGCATTAATATTCCGGTAGGGGTAAAACACTGGCACGGAGCTGCCCCTGACAGCTGGTTCAGCCATCTGGCAGTAGAAATACCGGGCGAAGAAGGCTCTAACGAATGGCTTGAGCCGGTATCCGATGAAGAATACGGCAAACTGTACTAAAAACCGGGCTGTATCACAGGTTTTCGTGTGATGCAGCCCGGTTTTTTTGATAGGATTGCATAAGCAATTGTGTGATGACATACAGGCTATGTCAAAGTCCCTCATACGTGAGGAAAAGAGTAGCAGACCGGCTCGGTCAGGAATGCAGTGAGATATGATGTTCGGCGATATATTCGCCGATTTTTTTATCGGCACCCAGGATATGGTTGGAGAGCCAGTCTAACAGAAAATGGATAAGATTAAGCAGGTATTCCTGCTGGTTGTTGTCCATTTCATCCAGCTCGGACAGATCCAGATGCACCAGACGGTCTACAAATGCCGTGTGTGCGCGAACCTGCGCATCCAGACCGGGATAATTAATCTGCTTCATCAGTTCTTCTTCATCGCTGAAGTGCTGTTTTGTATAGTCACGCAATTCTGCCAGCAGATGCATGATCTCGTCATATTTATCGTGCAGAAATTCTTCATGGATCAGGTCATTTGTTTCACGGATGATCTCAAAAAGGCGTGCGTGTTCATTATCTACCAGTGTGATTCCTGTTCTGTATTTGTAGGTAAATGCAAAGGGATCTTCGGTGGATCCTTCCGGCTGCATTTTTCCGATCAGAATATCACTGCTGAGGATGTGGTGGTAAAGCCAGCGTACCATGTATTCCAAAAGCTCCTGCAGGGACGCACGGGCAGCCTTAGCCGAAGAAGTGTCCGGAGTAAATTCCGTCACCTTTTTGGTGAATGCCGCATGCTCTCTGCGCTGCAGTGGAAGCTCCGGATCATTTGTCTGCTCCATGTAGGCTTCTTCGTGTGCAAAGTGTGTAGAAGCATATTGCTGCAGATGGGATAGCAGATTCTTCGTAATGGAAGTCACGTCATCGGTGGTCTGCGTCAGTGCAATCGCATCATTTAATGTTTCAAATAACTGCTGATGCTCTTTATCAATTTCTACAATATGTGTGTAACAATCTTCTGTAAATTCGTACATATATCCTCCATTCTATTTCTAATAATATATTATCATGTTTCGTTGTCCGGTGTTGGCCTGGAAGGTTCCCAGTAGGCTTCGATGGCATCCTGATGCAAGCCTTCCCCGATCACGATCAGGATCGCCTGTCCATTGACAATCGGTTCGACACACATGGTCTGCTTCGTCATATTGATGGAAAACCATTGTCCGTCCGTCTGCCGGCAGAATCCCTTGATACGAAAGACCCTGCCACAGGATGGATCGTTCAGGATCTTCTGACCGGATTCCTTTAAATATGTGACAGACAGCGGCAGATTCATAAAATACAGGCTGTCGTAGGTCTCCCGGCTGTCAAACCAGAGTTTTGGCATCTCGGCGGCAAAGTAGCCAGAAGAGAGGATGCCGGCAAAATCGGTATCCGTCAGATACGTCCAGTCCTTTGTGAGTACGGTCTGATAGGGGGAACGTTCACAGTGAAATTTGTCATATAATCCGTTCAGGTACTGCTGTACGGCGGTCAGCTGTGCCGGTGGTACCTCCTGAGTATGACTGTAAAGGAGGGTGCCTGCCTTAGATGCCTGAGAGATCAGAAGGTATTCAGAGGCATCGGAGAGAGAAAACTCCAGTCCCGCATCGACGATCGTGATCACATTGCCGATCGTATACCAGCGTTCCAGGGGATCTTCATGCAGGACATCAAAGAATTCATCCATGTCGAAGATGCCGGATGGTTCTACCAGTACCCGGTCATATCCGGACATCCCCATGGCGATCAGTTTCGTTTTGAAACGGCGGCGATGGCAGTCTGCATCACAGCCGCCGGAAACCATCTCCAATGTACAGTGTTCACCCAGAATATCCTGCAGCAGCATTGCGTCAACATTGACAGCACCAAAGTCGTTTTCCAGAATACCGATGGAAAGACCATGCTGCATCAGGTAACCGGCATATTTTTTAATAAATGTGGTTTTGCCGGATCCGAGAAATCCGGTGATAAGATCAATCTGAATCATGTTATGTTATTTCATCTCTCTTTCCTGTTCAGATTTTTTTTAATGGAAGGAATCTGAAAATGCAAAATTTAAAAACTGACCGGATACGGCTGTATAATTATTTCGGGACAGAGGAATGCTCGTTCCGGAGAGCAGGCAGATCTCTGTTTTGGATACGTTTCGTATATAATTCATATTCACCACGTAGGAGCGGTGCGGACGGATGAAATCAGATCGTGATGTCAGAAGTGTCAGCAGATTGGTAAAGGTCATGATCGCACAGATCATGGATCCGTCGGCAAGGTACAGGTTGACGGATTTATGCATAGCCTCTGCGTAAACCAGCTTGGAATATAATATACGGATGTACTGCTTCTGGTCAGTGTAGACGATCATACTGGAGGTATCCCTTTGCTCCAGCTGCTGCATCAGGTGATCCATCGCAGAGAAAAAGCGTTCTCTGGCGACCGGTTTAACCAGATAATTCTGTGCATGCACCTCATAGCTTTCCAGGGCATATTCCGGGGAAGAGGTCAGGAAAACCAGTTCTACCTCCTGATTACCGGTTCGGATCTGTCTGGCGATGTCGATTCCGTTTTCGCCGGGCATCATAATATCAAGAATCACGATATCAAACGGTTGTCCCTGATCCATAGCGTCCAACAGAGAAAATCCATTTTCAAAGGTATGGATCTTTATCAGAATGTTCTGCTCTGCTGTATATTCCTGTAACAGGATGGTCAGGGTCTGCAGCTCGTCTGGTTCATCGTCACAAATAGCAATCTGTATCACACGTTCAGGCTCCTTTGTATAAAATATGGTACGGTATAATTCTATACTGAATCGATACAACTTTACAACGAGTGTAACATAAATTAGCAAAAATGACAAAAAATTACTATAAAAATATCAAATTTGTGATATAATTAAAACAGTATGTGGTTTTCTACTAACCAAAAAGAGAAAGGGAAACAAGTGTCATCAGGCATTTACAAAAGAATATGGAAAAAAACAGACAATTTTATCAATCGAAGTTTGAATATTATCGGACGATGAATATGTGGATCGTGATCGCATGCTGTCTGTCATCCATCAGTTATGTGGTATCAGACTGGTACATATTTAATGAGATCAACACGACGACGATCCAGGCACGGACGGCGATCCTGATTCCGTTTGTGCTTTTTATGATCGTCAATGCACATGTGCGTGATTACCGTATCATGGTGCCAATGTCTTATCTGGCGGCGCACAGTATTATGTGGTGCACGATCTGGGCATGTTGGTATCTTCCGGATCTGACATTTGCGAGTGATGGATTTATCATTATCATGTCTGTCTTTATCTTTTTCGGTTTTGCGGCTCCGGCGGAGTGGAGTATGCTGCTGACCGGACTGATCTTTGTAGACATAGGGATAGCCAATACATTTCTGCATTATCCGGAATTTGCGATGATGCTGATCCTCGGGATTCCGTTTTATGTCGGGATCTGTATTGTAGACTGGGCAGTGGAACGTTCTTACATGTACCAGTATCAGGCGAAGAAGATGCTGGAGGAGAGTGCATTTCACGATCAGCTGACCGGTATTTATAACCGGAATATCATCGAAAGGATCATTGATGAGAAAGGACGGTTCCAATGCTTTGCACAGGGGGAACTGTCGCTCTTTTTGTTTGATATCGATCTGTTTAAAGCAGTGAATGATGCGTATGGACATGATGCGGGGGATGTCGTGTTAAAGGAAGTTGTGAATCTGGCAGCAGACCAGCTGGATGTTCCGCATTATCTTTTACGCTGGAGCGGTGAGAAGTTCCTGGTTCTGGTCAACGAACCGTTAGAACGTGCAGTGCGCCGGGCGGAACAGATACGCTGCCGGATCGAGAAAGAGGCATGCAAGGTCTGTCCGGTTACGATCTCGATTGGGGTGACGAGCTATACCGGAGGAGGGTACAAGACCTTTGTACGGCAGGCAGACCAGGCATTGTATGAAGCGAAAAACGAGGGCAGAAACAGAGTGCATATTTATGGTGATTAAGGGCGTAGAGACACCTGCGTCTTTAAACATATATTATAAGGAACAAAAGGGAATCTCCCATATGTTTCGGACTGACCGGGCAGGCATGTGCCTGCATGGTCAAGGTTTTTCTATGAAAGGAGAAAGGTATGAGAAAAAGTAAAAAATTGATGGCAGTCATGTTATCAGCGGCATTGACCGTATCCGGTCTGACCGGTATGAATCTGCAGGGGATGACAGCACAGGCAGCCAGGAAAGCAACACTGAAGCTGAACAAAACATCTGTCAGCCTCACGAAAGGCAAAAAGGTGACGTTAAAGGTCAGCAGTAAGAATGCAAAGGTAAAAAAAGTCACCTGGAAGAGCAAGAACAAAGCAATCGCAGCCGTAACGAAAAAAGGTGTGGTCACCGCAAAGAAAAAGGGTAAAACGGTAGTATCCGCATCTGTAAAATATAAGGCATCCGGCAGTGCGGTAAAGACAAAGACCTTAAAATGCAAGGTAAAGGTGAAGGCAGTGGCAGCAAAAACGACAATAGTACCGGCTACCGCACCGGCATCTACAGCAGCAGTAGCGACACAGGTACCGCAGGCATCTGCTGCAGCACCGACGGCTACGGCAGCACCGACACCGGATCCAAAGGTATCTAAGAACGGCATCGACAAATACGATGACGGTAAGATGGATCCGTCCCTGACAGCACCGGAGCTGATGAAGAAGATGGGACAGGGCTGGAATCTGGGAAATACATTGGAAAGCTGTGGTATGGATACATCCGGCCTGAAACCGGAAGAGATCACGACAGATACCTATGAGACAGGCTGGGGACAGCCAAGAACGACTTCCAAGATGATTGCAGCTGTCAAGGCGTGTGGTTTTAATACGGTTCGTATTCCGGTAGCATGGTCGAACATGATGGCAGATGACGGTACCTATACGATCAATAAATCATTATTTAACCGTGTAGAGACTGTTATGAACTACTGCTTTAGGAATGACATGTACGTTGTATTAAATATTCATTATGATAGTGCATGGTGGGGCATGTTTGGTGCAACAGATAGTGACGGAAAGGCAAGAGAGGACATCCGTCAGGAAGCATGGAAAAAATACGAAGCGATCTGGACACAGATCGCAGAGCGGTATGGTGAATATGGTGAGCATCTGATCTTCGAATCAGCAAACGAAGAGCTTGGTGATTATGTCGGCGGAGATAATCTCGGATTTAACACAAAATACGATGGCATCGAAGGTAATCTGACAAAGGATGAGGCATATGAGCTGACAAATCAGATCAACCAGAAATTTGTAGATATCGTGCGTGGCAGTGCGGATAAATTATACTGTGGAAATAATAAATACAGACAGCTTTTGTTAGCCGGTTTTGATACTGACCTTGATAAGACCTGTGATGACCGTTATAAGATGCCGACCGATCCTGTGGCAGAGAACGGACAGAATAAGTTAAGCGTGTCGATTCATTATTATTCTCCATTTGGTTACGGTATCTGTGAGGATAAGACCAATCCGGAATATATGGGTTCCTGGGGTACAGAGGAAGACTATGAATATCTGCATACACAGTTTGACAAGTTAAAGAAATTCTCCGATGCCGGTTATGGTATTATCATCGGTGAGTACGGTTTTGGTTCTGTTGATAAGAAAGGCATTCCGGCTTTCGTGAAAGAGGTCATGACTTATGGACCGAAGGTTGGTGCTGCACCAATCCTTTGGAATAATTCCGTATTTGACCGTTATGACGGCGTGATCTGCTTTAAGGATTTTGCACAGATGTTAGAGGAGGTTACCGGCGTAACCAATATTCCACTGGAAGAGGGTGCAGTAGATACCGGCACATCTGTTGTGAAGAAGCTGACAGACGAGGAAACTGCGAAGATGAAGGTAGTAGCTGAATGGAACGGTAAATGGAGCAGAACAAATAACAAGGGCGTCACAGCCGATGGCAAGCCGGATCTGGACAAGGGCGAAGTCGGACAGTTTGAGACAGAAAGCTGCAGTGATGGTCTGACAGTGCAGTCTAATAAATGGTTCTGGCAGTTATTTATGACATATGACTGGTCTACATTAAAAGAGCCTGCAATCCGTGTGACGATGGCTGATGATGAGTTGAGCAGCAAGGCAGATTTCCAGTTCGCATACTGCAAGGGACTGGATATTAATGCAACCCATCTTGATACAATGGATCATGCAGAATATGAAAGTGCAGTACTGGCACTGAGCAAAGAAAAACTTTCCAGTGTGAAGAACTGGATAGAGTTCTCTTCTTCGACAGAGGGAGCGACAATCGCTAAGATTGAGATTCTGGATCTGGCAGAATAAAATGTGAGTCGGGAATAAAAAGAAAAGAGAAAACCACCTCTTTGGCAGCAATATCTGTTGTTGAAGAGGTGGTTTTGTATTAGGTATAGGAAAAGTTCTACTGTGATAGGAAATTGCGAAAGGGATATTATCACAGAAGTCAGAGACTGATTTTTACCGGTTTTCCTTTACATAAGCATCGATCATGGCGATGTAGGCAGCCTTTTTCTCTTCTGGCAGCCAGGTCGCCTGGAAAGAGTTTTTCGCAATCCGGATCACATCGTCTTTCGTCAGGTTATAAGCATCTGCCAGTGTGTACAGATCATTCGCGATGTAACTCTGGAAATAAGCAGGGTCATCGGAATTGACGGTCACGAGTGCACCCTTGTGTAATAACTCGACCATCTCTTTTCCTTTCATGTCGCTTGTAACAAAGCTGTTTGATACCGGGCAACAGGTAAAGCCAATCTTGTGTTCTACCACATAATCTACGAGGGAAGGATCCTCCACGATATTTGTGCCATGGTCGAGACGCTCCACACCAATCTCCTTCAGACAGGTGCGGATATGCTCGATCGAATCCTCCTGGTCAATATCGCAGTGCATTGTCAGGTGGAAGCCATCCGCTTTTGCTCTTTGGAAGACCTCTGCAAATTTTTCCGGTGGATTGTTCCGCTCATCGGAGTCCAGTCCGACACCGATGAATTTGTCCTTATGTGGGAGTGCTGCTTCGTAAGTCTCCATAGCGGATTCGGCAGACATATCTCTTAAGAAACACATGATCAGGTTTGCTTCAATGCCGATCGAAGGGGCTTCCTGTACTGCTTTGTAATAGCCGTTGATCACGGTATCAAAAGCAACGCCTCTGGAGGTGTGTGCCTGTGGGTCGAAGAAAAGTTCTACGTATTTTACACCGTTTTCTTTCGCTTTCTTCAGATAAGCCATAGCCAGTGCATAGAAATCGTCTTCCTCCTGCAGTACGTTCATGGCAGGGTAGTAAACAGCCAGGAAAGAAGTCAGGTCATTGAACTGATAAGAAGCCGTCACTTCCTCGATCGTAGTCTGACCGATATCGATCTGATTCTTCTGTGCCAGTTTTAACTTTAGGTTCGGTTCCAGGGTTCCTTCCAGGTGAAGATGCAGTTCTGCTTTTGGTAATCCCTCAATAAAAGTTCTTGTACATTCTGTCATAGTAATTCCTCGTTTCGTATTAGATTTGGAACAGCGGAAAATCACGCAAATATCCATAAATATAAGTATAATATACCGGATTTTTGCTGTCAATTTTAGAATGTGGAGGGAACTGCCCGGATATCAGGTTTTTAACTGCCCCTAGCGACGTAGAAAGTTTTAATTTCTGAAAAACACAGTTGTTTGATGGGAAAGGATATGGTAGTATATTTATAAAATAATACGCTCAGAAATGGGGACAGTGTAACAAAAATGCTGCGGCAGTTTTGTTACACGGCTATTTGCTTTTGAGCGAAAGCAAATAGCTTTGATGGCAGAAGAGAAACCGCCTGTGCGGATTTCTCTTCGCCCCTTCGCGATAGATCGCTCAGAAATGGGGATAAATATGGGGAAGATAAATCACGAAAAATTTATAACAGATATGATACGGTATGCCTCGTCGGCAGAGTCTCCGGATCATATTCTGCATCAGATCTTGAAATATATCGGAGAAAATCTGAATTCAGACCGGGCATACATATTTGAAGACAATCTGGATGGCACTTTTGACAATACCTATGAATGGTGCCGTGAAGGTGTGACACAGGAGATTGATAATTTAAAGGGAGTGCCATATGACGGTTTATTGGATGTATGGTTTCTGGAATACGAAAAATCACGAAATATTATGATCTCTGATCTGGAGAAATACCGGAAAACCAGTGAAGCAGTGTATCAGATCTTAAAGAAACAGAATATCCGAACCGTGGTGACCGGTCCAATCGAGATCAATGGAAAGTACATCGGATTTTACGGTGTGGATAACCCACCGGCCGAATTTATGGATAATATTTCCTCTTTGATTGATATGATGGAGTTTGCCATATCCATGATGATCCGTCTGCGGGACTATGCAAAGGCACTGGAAGAGACGGCGATCCGCGATCAGCTAACCGGGTGTAAAAACAGAACGGCACTTCGTTGGGCATATAACGGTGATTTTGATAAAGAGCAGCCGATCACGGTGATCATGTGTGATCTGAACGGACTCAAAAAGGTCAATGACAGTCTGGGTCATGAAGCCGGAGACAAGTATATCTGTGATGCGGCAGAAGCATTGTGTTCCTGCTTTGGCAAAGAGACGGTATACCGGGTCGGCGGGGATGAATTTATCACCGTATTATTTGGAAGAGATAGAGACGAAGTCGAGAAAATGACGCAGCGTCTGAAGGTATATACCGAGTTGAAGAAGGTCAGTATGTCCTGGGGAATTGCATATAGGAAGAATGCAAAAGAGCATTTTGAGACGATTCTGCGGGAGGCAGATCGTAAAATGTATGAAGAAAAAAAGAAGTACTATGCCAATCTGGATCGTTAAGACCGGATGGAAACGACTCGAACGACCGGGATCGATCCGGTGGATGCAACAGAGCAGTCACTTGCTGTAAGAAAATGAATATGATATGATGAAGAAGGTAATGAGTTAGATATAACTAACCCACTACCTTCTTCCCTTTATAAAAAATAGAATTGAAAGGATAAAGGTATTTCGATGTCAGAGATTATCATATTATGCATTCCGTTTCTGGGAACTTCTCTGGGAGCGGCAATGGTATTTTTCTTAAAAAAGGCAATACATCCGGGTCTGGAAAAGCTGTTGCTCGGGTTTGCGGCCGGAGTGATGATCGCAGCGTCTGTCTGGTCCCTGTTGATTCCATCAATCGATATGGCTGAGACGCAGAAAGAGATCGCATGGCTGCCGGCAGTGACCGGCTTTGGAATGGGTGGATTTTTTTTGCTGATTTTGGAAAAGCTAATATCGTACTTTCCTATGAAAGGCACGAAGCCGGAAGGGGTTCATATCCGCTGGTCCAAAACAACGATGATGCTGTTTGCGGTGACGATTCATAATGTTCCGGAAGGAATGTCGGTTGGAGCTGCCTATGCAGGAGCAGTAGCGAAGGGGTCCGAAGGTGCGTCGGCAGCAGCCATTGCCCTTGCTTTTGGAATAGCGATTCAGAATATTCCGGAGGGAGCGATCATCTCATTGCCCTTGCGGGGAGAAGGAATGAGTCGTAAGAAAGCATTCCTCTGCGGGGTATTGTCTGGTGTTGTAGAACCGGTCGGAGGTCTTGCCACTATCCTGCTTGCCGGCATGATCACACCGGTGCTTCCGTATCTTCTGGCATTTGCAGCCGGAGCTATGTTTTATGTGGTGATCGAAGAATTGATTCCGGAGTCACAGGCGGGAGCGCACAGCAATGTGGGAACGGTCGGGGCAGCCTGTGGTTTTGCATTGATGATGGTATTAGATGTAGCATTGGGATAAAAAGTATGGTATGCTTATAGAGAATAGACAGACAGGTGCAAAAG
>CAUCOL010000025.1 GCA_958444395.1 uncultured Lachnospiraceae bacterium | reverse complement strand
ATAAAATCCACATGCTTAAAATCAAAAATAATATGACGGACATTTCCCGCCTCGATCAGCCGGTCAGAGCATTCCCGCAGCAGTGTAACCGCATGATGATCCAGATCCTGCTGCACATAAATGATCAGACAATTCCGCTCAATCTCATAATGTAAGTTTTCTTGTTCTTTTTGATACATACTTACCTCCATTCTGCAAACGCTTTGCGTCAAAAAAGCCCATCAGATATATACATTCTTTTAACGTATATTCTGACAGGCTTTTCCTATCATTTTATCATGTTCACGCTTCTGAATCCATCCGGTCAGACGGATCTTCTTACGTTTACTCTCCCATCTCTCGCAGACGGCTTTTGGCTTCTGTTGTTCTCGCCGAATCCGGATAATCGTTTACAATCTGATTATAGTACTCTTTCGCCGTCTCCAGATCCTTCTTCTGCTGATAGCAGCGTCCCAGGAAGTACATTGCATCTGTATTGGCAGTATCATAATCCAATGCCTTCTTCAACAGCTCGATCGCCTTATCATAATTCTGCTTGCCGGCATAATCGCCTTCCCCATTGTAGCAGTCTCTTCCCTTAGTAAAGTAAGATTCAGAGGCTGTGGCAAAGGTCTGCTTCTTGATCTTGCGATATAGTTTCTGCGCTGTCGTACCGGACAGATTCTCTTTATCTACCTTAACCAGTGCTTCTGCTGCGGCACTGCTGTCATTATCTACATAAAAGCTCTGCACTGCAGCGATCAGATTCTCATAATTATCCTGCATCGTCGTGATCCCTGAGGCACTGTCTCCCCCCTGCAGCTCAGACAGTTTCGCATTCAGTTCATCCACCTGTTCCTGCAGCTGTTCGTTCTTACTCTTCAGATTCGACGTATTGCTCTCACCGGATGCCTGCTGCTCGCTCTGCTTGCGGAAGCTGTCATTCGATGACTTTGCGATCTGCTGTTCGATCGCCGGACGGATCAGAAAAGCGGCAATGACCATACCAAGCACTACACCAAGTACTACATGGATAAACGGCATAACCGACGGTTTTTCCTCTTTATATGGAGTGATCGGCTTATATGCGGTCTCATCCACACGCGGCAGTACTTTCCGCACGCCCGGATCTTTTTTCTCTTCTGTCTTGACCTTGATACTTTCGTGCTTCGGCTTCACATCAGCCAGTTCCTTCAGATAACAAAGGGTTGTCGTATTTGTCACATCGACCGTACTGATGTTCTTCATCAGACGATATGCTTTCACACGGTTTTCCTTTTTACCGGTCATCATATATAATAACGCCAGCAGCTGATTGGCACGGATGAATTTCGGATTCATATTGACCACTTTTTTTAACTGAATGATCGCCATGTCCTCATCGCCATTCTGTGCTGATAACAGGGCGGTATTATATTTTTTAACCATCTGGTTATAATTTTCCAGTTTATTCGGATTGGACTGAACCTGACGTATATAATAATCTGCTTCGTTATGTTCTTCCTGAAAATGTTTACTGATGACCCATTCACTCAGAGCGGCTACGATCTCTCCCTCTTCAAAATAGATCAACCCCAGCAGATTTCTTGCATTTGTATTCTTCTTATTAAACTTTAAACTTTTGTGCAGTGAGACAACAGCACCTGAAAGATCACGTACCTTTGCCTGTGCCAGACCTTTATTATAGCAAGTATTGGATGCGCTGAGGACTTTTCGGTAATTCTTCAGATCCTGTCCACAGTTATCACATCGCGTCTTCTTAAAGGATAACTCAACATTACATCTTGGACAATTCATGCTCTTTCACCTACTCTGCCTTCTTCTTGCTGTCAGTACTCTCCAGAATCGTCTGAAGTAAGTCCATAACATCGGTTGTACTGTTTCCATATATTGCATCTTCTGCCTGGTCAATGTCCAGACTTGGCTGAAATTTTTCTAATTCTGCCTCAAAATCCATCTTACACTACCTCCTGCTAATCATCAATTCCTTTTTGCCGCAACATTCGACAGCCTTCTAATCCATCATAGACTGAGCAATGATACCGGATCCACGCCGGGTATATTCTACACAGGATACGGCTTCTTTCACCGCTACTTTTACTCCATTGATCGTAATGATCGTTCCCGGGTATACCATTTTCAGGACAGATACCTTTGCCTCATTTGCCATACTCATCTTCTCAAGTACATCCTGTTTCTGTTTGATCAGTTCATTGATCTTGCTGTCTATCTCTATCTTCGCACGCATTAGCTGCATCTTTTTCTTCTGCAGATCTTCCTGCGGTGCTGTTTCTAATATTTCATTTATCTTTTTGATCACCGGCAGGATCTTCTCGATCTCCGCCTGCTGTTCATTCTGCATCTGCTCCAGTCTGGTCAGCTGTGCCAGCAGATTGTTCTTCTGCCCTGCTTCAATCTGTGTCCGGACCTCCGCCATATTGCCGATGATCCTGCTTTCGATGGACCGCATGGCAAATACAGAACCACCTATGATTGCACCGTATTTGCCGGATACCGTAATATCCTGCCCTGCGTGAATATCACAGCCCATGATCGCATTTGCACTGACATCCATGCCAGCCTCTATCCTGGTTCGTTCAAAGAACTTTCCGGATACGGCACCACCGGTCGCAACACTGCCCTGACCGTTTCCCTGCATACCGTTTTTGAGGACAATATCTTTGGCAGCTTTCAGTCCGGCAGCTTCTACATAACCATCAACAATGATGCCGCCCTTGTCCGAGGTGACCGACATACCGGACAGAACATTTCCCATGATACGTATGTCACCGACGAAATGAACATTTCCGGTTGTCGTATAGGATACATCTCCTTTGATCGTCAGCTCCTGATCGACATTTAAAATGTCATTCTGATAGGTCGCTTTTCCCGTGACGCGAGCGGTATAACTGGTCATATCCTCTGATACGATAAATCCTTTTCCACGCAGCCTCGCCAGCTCCCTGCCCTTCTGTGCCAGGATCAGCTCTCCCAGTACATTCATGCCATCGACCGGCTCTGTCGCTTTGTGATACCGCACGATCTCCTGTCCCTCTTCGACAGAAGGATACTGACCGCAGGACATATAATCAACGGAACCGTCTTCCAGGACCTTCGGCTTTGTACTGATATCCGTCGGAAATAAAAACTCGAACCAGCCATCTTTTCCATTCTGCGCCGGTGTACCCGTGGCTACCGGAAGAAATGTGTTGTATTTCTTCTGCCGGATCATTTCCTGCAGCACATCTTCCTGTATTCCGAATCGAACGCCTGCATCTTCCAGAATCTGATGCAGCTGCTTCAATTCGTATTCCTTCGCCGGATCTTCCGGCGCCAGGCACAGATACGCAGTCAGATTATCTTCTGAAAAGGTTACACTGATCTCTCCCATCATGCTGTTCTGACTGTCTTTTATCATATGCATCACCCCAATCCATAAAACACGTTGCCTTCGTTCTTCTCTGTTATGTTGTGTCAAAAGCAGGGAACCGGCTTACGCGTGCCCTGCTCCTTCTATCTGTGATGTTATTTTGATAATGCCTGAAGTTCTTCCTGGACCTTCGCCATCATGCTGGTGTATTTTTCCAGCTTTTCTTTTTCTTCTGCGATCTTGCTCTCCGGTGCCTTGCTCATGAATTTCTCATTGTTCAGCATACCATTGACACGCTTTAACTCGCCTTCCAGACGTTTCTTTTCCTTTGTCAGACGCTCTTTCTCTTTCTCGAAATCTACGAGATCGGATAATGGCATATAGATCGTCGCCTTCGGAATAACTACGGATACTGCATTATCTTCTACGCCTGTCTTATCCATCTGTACAGACAACTCCGATGCATAGATCATATGCTCATAGGACGCACGGCATGCAGACAGGATATCACAGGTAGCCTGATCATCTGCTACAATATAAACCTTTGCCTTACGTGCATTTGCAACATTCATCTCTGTACGAAGATTACGGATGCCACGGATAACATTCTTCATGCTCTCTGCCATCTCTTCTGCCGCCGGATTGTTCCATTCTTCTTTATATTCAGGCCAATGGGAGATCATGATGGATTCTTCCTCAGACTGTAAGGTGCAGAAGATTTCTTCGGTAATAAACGGCATATATGGATGCAGTAACTTCAGAGAGTCGATCAGCACAGTCTTTAATGTCCAGAATGCTGCATTTGCTGATGCAGGATCCTGCTCTTTATTAAACAGTCTTGGTTTTACGATCTCGATATACCAGTCGCAGAACTCTGTCCAGATGAAATCATAAATCTTCTGAACGGCAATACCCAGCTCATATTTCTCCATATTCTCTGTTACTTCTTTTGCCAGTGTATTGACCTTAGATAAGATCCACTGATCTGCTTCCGTCAATGTATCATATGCCGGCTCTGTGATCACATTGTCACCCAGATGCATCATGATAAAACGGGAGGCATTCCATACTTTATTTGCAAAGTTACGGCTCGCCTCAACACGCTCCCAGTAGAAACGCATATCGTTGCCCGGTGCATTTCCTGTTACCAGAGTAAAACGAAGGGCATCTGCGCCGTACTTGTCAATAACTTCCAGCGGATCAATACCATTTCCGAGGGATTTACTCATCTTACGTCCCTGTGAATCACGTACCAGACCGTGGATCAGGACTGTATTAAATGGAACCTCACCGGTATGCTCCAGACCGGAGAACATCATACGGATCACCCAGAAGAAGATGATATCATAGCCTGTAACCAGAGTGCTGGTTGGATAGAAATAGTCCATCTCCTCTGTCTTGTCCGGCCAGCCCAGCGTAGAGAACGGCCATAAAGCAGATGAGAACCATGTATCCAATGTATCCGGATCCTGACGCATCGGCTTGCCACACTTCGGACAGTTACAGCTGCTTTCCTTCGTTACAACCATCTCTCCGCAGTCATCACAGTAAAATGCCGGAATCTGATGTCCCCACCAGAGCTGACGGGAAATACACCAGTCACGGATATTCTCTAACCAGTGATAATAGGTCTTATCAAAATGTGGTGGGACAAATTTGGTATCCCCCTTCTTCACAGCCTCGATCGCTGGCTTTGCAAGCTCCTGCATCTTAACAAACCACTGCTTGGAAACACGTGGCTCCACTGTCGTACCACAACGGTAGCAGGTACCAACGTTATGCTCATGATCTTCAATCTTGATCAGAGCCCCTTCTGCCTCCAGATCTGCTACAATGGCTTTTCTGGCCTCATAACGATCCATGCCGGCATACTTTGGATAATCCTCTGTGATCTTAGCGTCGTCTGTCAGGACATTGATCACTTCCAGTCCGTGACGCAGCCCTACCTCAAAGTCGTTCGGGTCATGTGCCGGTGTGATCTTAACAACACCTGTACCAAATTCCATATCTACGTATTCATCGGCAATGATCGGGATCTGACGGTGTACGATCGGCAGATCCAGTGTCTTGCCCACCATATCCTTGTAACGGTCATCATTTGGATTAACGGCTACTGCTGTATCACCCAGTAATGTCTCCGGACGTGTCGTTGCCAGATCGATATAACCTGTGCCATCTGTCGTCTTATAACGCAGATGCCAGAAATGACCTGCCTGATCCTCATACTCTACCTCTGCATCAGAAATAGAAGTCAGACAGTGCGGACACCAGTTGATGATACGCTCACCACGATAAATGGCTCCTTTATTATATAAATTGACGAATACTTCCTTAACCGCTTTGCTGCAGCCTTCGTCCATCGTGAAACGTTCTCTGTCCCAGTCACAGGAGGAACCGATCTTCTTTAACTGCTCTACGATACGTCCGCCATACTGTTTCTTCCAGTCCCAAACATGCTCCAGGAACTTCTCGCGTCCGATATCCTCTTTGGAGATTCCCTCTTTGGCAAGTTTCTCAACTACCTTTGCTTCCGTTGCAATCGATGCATGGTCAGTTCCAGGCACCCAGAGAGCCTCATATCCCTGCATTCTCTTAAAACGGATCAGAATATCCTGCAGTGTATTATCCAGTGCATGTCCCATGTGCAGCTGCCCTGTGATATTTGGCGGCGGCATAACGATCGTAAATGGTTTCTTGTCACGATTTACCTCCGCATGAAAATATTTTTTCTCCTGCCATCTGTCATAGGTTCTTTTCTCTATGTCCGCAGGATTGTAGTTCTTTTCCAGTTCCTTAGCCATGTTCTCTCTTTCCTTCCATAAATATTAAATGTACGTCAAACGCATTTCCTTTATAGAAAAATGATAATTTCCCTATAAAACAAAAAAACCTTTGCCAAATCAGCAAAGGGCGAATCTACGCGGTACCACCTTTGATCGCAGTGAATGAACGCTCCGTCTGCAGGCACTGCCTCTGATCAGATGCTGTCCTGCCAAAGTCTCCGTCTTTCTATCCACTACCTCATGCATCCTTAACGAAATGACCCGTCGACCCCTACTGCTTTCAGGATCGAAGCTCCAAAGCTACCTTCCATATCACCGATCCCAAGTCATCTTCCAGCCAACGAATGTCTCTCTCTAAGAGTGGTCAATATGTACTCCTCTTCTTCACTGCTTTTACCTCTCATAATCATACCAAAGGAATGCCTGCCCTGTCAAGGGTTCGTCCTGCGCAACCTGCACTTTTTGCACACCTTCCCTGCCTCTGCCCGATACAATCTGTCAGCCGATCCTCTCCCCCCTTACGCAAGAAAGGGATACCTATGATTTTTGCCTTATCAGATACAAGAGTCTACAAAAATGAAGATGAAAAATTGTCTTGGTACCTTACGCCTTTCCCAAGACCGACCATCGGATGCCAGGATAGCAGATTAACGTGCCCTCACACCGAACTCACTCCCAATGCGTGAAAGAAATATACTTTGTACTGCACTATGAGCTCGCCGGTACTTAGGTCTTGTTCTGTAAGACCTTATGTACCGCTGCGCAGCTCATGTAACGAAAGTGTGCAGTACAATAGTATTTTCTTTCATCCATTGGGAGCTCAGACACGTTTACGGGCACGTATCTATCCTGGCATCCGATGGTCGGTCTGAACTGTGAAAGCCTAATACCCTGCGACAATTTTTCATCCATCATTTTGTAGACATCATAGTGTATCGGGCAAAAATCATAGGTATCCCTTTCCCTGCGTAGGGGAGAGGATCGGCTCTGCCAGCTGCTTTCGAGCAGGGGAGGTGTAAGGATGGCGTCAGATTGCAAGCAGGTTGCGCACGACGAACCAAATGAGCAGGGCGATCAGGTAAAGGATGGTGATGACGTTTAACCAGCGGGCATAGCGTATTTTGGGATTGTGGAAGGGGAAGATGTGAAGGATGCACAGAAGAAGCAGGAGCGGTGATGTGGTGAATAGGAAGATATTTTCCTGCATGGCACTGCGTGGATCCAGACGCATCAGGTAATAGATCAGATGCGTGATGCCACAGCCGGGGCAGCGCAGTCCTGTCACCAAACGAAAAAAGCACGGTATACGAAAACTCGTATACCGTACAATCACTGCATACCCGATGCCTGACAGCAGGATGCAGCCCATTGTCTTTTTAGCAGTTTGCGAACTTGTTGATCTCATTCTGGATCAGAGCATAGGCGATGATTGCACCAAAGATATACACAATCATGTAAAGTATTCCACCATTGCTCGCAGGCTCTCCTTTGATACGATGTGCCTGGTCGATCTTCTCCCCACATTTGAATGCCCAGTAAAATCCGTAGATTCCACAGGTAACGATCGTCAGAATCAATGCCATGACACCAGATGTTCCCGGCTGCTGTGCGATCGTATTTGTATCATCTGTCATCGACACAAACCAGTATAATCCATAGATTCCACAGGTAATGATCGTAAAGATGATGCAAAGTGCAATGTTTCTTTCTTTTACCATTTCTTTCATCCTCCTTCGTCTGCTTCGCCTTTGCGTTTTCTCATATATATGCCGGATTCCCTCTACGCATACCTGACGCACAAAAGCTCTTAAAATTATAGCAGTACTGTATATTCCGTGTCAACTGCAGAACAAAGGGCAAAAAAATCGGAATCACACGAATGTGATTCCGACAAAAATCTTTTTATCGATTAAAAAAAATTAAGCAAGTTTGCTCTTTGCAACTTCTACTAAAGAAGCGAATCCTTCCGGATCAGAAATAGCCATCTCAGAAAGCATCTTTCTGTTGATGTCGATCTCTGCTAACTTCAGACCATACATAAATTTGCTGTAAGAAAGACCATTCAGTCTTGCTGCTGCGTTGATACGTGCAATCCATAAACGTCTGAACTGTCTCTTTCTCTCTTTTCTACCAGCGAAGGAAGAAGTCAGGGCTCTCATAACAGACTGTTTTGCAACTCTGTACTGCTTAGATCTTGCTCCTCTATATCCCTTTGCAAGTTTTAATACTCTATTGTGTTTTTTCTTTGCGTTTAAACCGCCTTTAATACGTGCCATGTCGTTTTCCTCCTACTTAATTATTTAGAATATGGTAATATACGCTTCATCATCTTTGCATTTGTTGCGTCTACTTCTACAGCTTTTCTAAGATTTCTCTTTCTCTTTGTGCTCTTCTTATTCAGGATGTGGCTCTTATATGCTTTCATTTTCATGAGCTTACCTGTTCCTGTTGTTTTAAAACGTTTAGCTGCTGCGCGCTTTGTTTTCATTTTTGGCATGATATTTTCCTCCTTAACATATCTTAATATACTGGAAAGTTTTGTCTGTATTCAGACAATTCTTTACTGTCTTTTCTCTGACAGGAACATAACCATTGTTCTGCCTTCCATCTTTGCCGGTTTATCCACTACAGCGACATCTTCCAGTTTGGAATAGAAGTTATCCAGAATCTGCTTGCTGTAATTAATATGTGCCAGCTCACGTCCGCGGAAACGTAAGGATACCTTTACCTTATCTCCCTTACTGATGAACTTTCTTGCCTGATTTGCCTTTGTATTCAGGTCGTTCACATCAATGTTTGGAGATAAACGTACTTCCTTGACTTCCATCGTCTTCTGTTTTTTCTTTGCTTCTTTTTCTTTACGTGCAAGCTCATAACGGTATTTACCATAATCAATAATCTTGCATACGGGTGGCTTAGCATTTGGTGCGATCTTTACGAGATCAAGATCTGCCTCTCTTGCCAATTTCATTGCCTCTTTCGCTGACATAATACCAAGCTGCTCACCGTCCTGGCCAATCAGACGAACTTCTCTGTCTCTTACCTGCTCATTAATCATTAAATTGCTAATGGTCTTGCACCTCCAAAACTAAAAAATGTGGATAAACAATGAGTTTATCCACATAATATCGACAATAACCTGTCTTTAGAACAAATTATTTCATTTCAATATAATAACCCGAGTCACCGCTGGGCTAAGGTGAGAGTGGATATACTCTGCTTCGATGTATCTGTTATGTTCTACACACAACAGAAATCATTTTATCAGACATATAATGCTTTGTCAACTACTTTTTCTTATTTTCGGTATTCCTCGATCACTGCCAGCAGTTCCTCCCGTGCCTGCGGTGTATCTGCCAGTAAAAGATCCATTTTCTGCAGCAGATTTTTCTTCACCTCTGTATTGTATGTGATCTGTTCCCGCAGCTTCTGCCGTCTTGTATTTAATTCATGACGGATCTCTACCATTTCCCGTTTATCTAAGATGGCAGCCGTCTGCACCAGCCACATCTGCGGATCCTGCACCTGATACTCTTCCAGCAGGCTCTGCAAATCTTCATTTGCCTGGCTCAGCTGCAGTGTATTATTCTTAAATTTGCGTTCATACTCTTTTGTCTTGCAGTATTCGCCCCATTTTTCTTCAAAATCTGCAGCATTTTTCACGCCAAATTTCTGACAGTTATAGTCCAGCACCCCGATATTATTTACATACTTGATCTTTACACGGTTCAACAGCCCGATCGCCTTTCCCAGCTTTCGTTCTGTCAGTGTTATATCGCGCCGGTTTCTGTTGGCCTCCACGAAGATCGCTGTGGCGGAAACTGCTGCCAGAAACAGGGTTCCAAGATACGGATACGTCATATCGATCTTCATCGTATAGTACAGCACCGCAAACAGAAGGATCAGCGAGCCGATCAGGACTGCCAGGATCTTTGCCATCTTCTTTAATGTATCCTGCTTGTATACGATCTCATCCTGTTCTTTATATAATGACTGTTTTTCTTCTTCCAGATGCTTCCGGTCACTGTCGATCGCTTTCTGGTAGATCTCTCCCTGGTACATTTTCTTGATCTCATCGACCAGCTCTGCCTGATACCGGTCAAACCGGCGCATCTGTGCCTCCGTGATCGTCAGCTCTCTGTTCTTATACTGGTTTCGTTCCTGTAAAAGATGATGTATCTTCTTACACAGATCCAGCATATCCTGTCTGTCCTGTCCGTCGATCCGGTCAATCTTCTGGATATCTGTCAGAGTAGACGTCACCTGCTCATACTCTTCCTTCCGCTGCTGCGCCTGCTTCTCGCTGTCGCGGATCAATTCACAGCTTTCTCGGATATATCTTTTCTTATCCGCCAGAGCGATCGTCCTGACTTCTTCCGGCTGCATATCCTGCAGCATCTTTTCCGAATCAGATGCGGCATTCTTTGTCTGCCTGTTTCCATCCGGCTGTGTATTTTCTTCTGCCGCACTGTCTGCAACGGATTCTGTCGTCTCCCACTCTGTCTCCGGCTGTTTTTTCTTTCTTCTTTTTCT
>CAUCOL010000024.1 GCA_958444395.1 uncultured Lachnospiraceae bacterium | reverse complement strand
CATCTGGCTCCCCATCAGACGGGATTCCAGCAGTTCCCGCAACAGGATGCATGCGATCAGTGTGACCAGCAGCACCGATGCCGCTGCATATTGTCCACGGAAAAATACGACCACCGTCCACGGTCCCAGCACCATACCACACCCAATCACCGGAAAGGCATCTAATAACGAGATCAGGAACCCCACCAGAATACTGTAGGGATTATGAAGAATTGTCAGTCCAACACTGCACACAACCCAAAGCACGATAAAAATAATGGTTTCTGTTTTCAGATATGCCAGCCCTGATTTTTTCAATGTCAGTGCGATCCGGTGAAAAACCGGATAGAAACGGCTGTGATTATAGGCATCATGGATCACCGGCAGATCCTTGCATAACGTCACCATCGAAATAAAAAAGACAAGAAACACGGCACAAAACTGTGCCGCTCCAGTCACACAACCGGACAAAAAGGCAGTGGTATGATCGGAGAAAAACTCTCTGCACATCGTTGAAAACTGTCCCCAGCGATCGGTCAGAAAAGCCATCGAACTGCCTGCCCGGACAGAAAACAGATCATCCAGTGTGCAGCAGAAAGAAACGGCATGATGCGATACGGTCTGTTCCAGCATCCGGCAATACGCCGGTATGTTCATAGCTAATAACCGCCCCTGATGAAATAACTGTTTTAATAACAAGAAGCTGACTGCCGCCGTACCAATCCAGAATAAGAACAATGTAAACGAATATGCCAGCCAGCCCGGAAAATGCCATTTGGATTTTAAGAAGAAAACAACAGGTAGCAGCAGGCGCATGAACAGATATGCCAGTATGAACGGAAATACCAGGGGCAGTAGGAATCGAAAACTCAAAAATACCCCCAGACAGATCAAAAACAGCACCAGGATCCGGAACAACAAGGGATGTACCTGAAAAAAAGAAGCTCTATGGGAAGATTTCATCACATGTACCATACCTTTCTGCAGACTATGGTTTTATTATGCACGAAAAAAAGAAGAACATGCATTTCATCTCTGAAACACATGCTCTCCCTTTTCCGTACGTTCAGTCTACTCCGTTTCCTTTATACATTGCGCGAACAACAAACCCACCGCTCTATATATGCCACGATAGCACATTCTTCGCTCTTTTTCTACAATTTGGCATAAAAGGGATGATTTTGGTAATGAAATTTTCACATAAATAGTGTACAATGCAAATATAAGCTGTACGATAATAGACTTTCTATAGCAATACGATCAATACTATTAGAAAAAGGATTTTTATTATCATGAGTATTTCTATTATGATTTTAGAAGATATGACCCTGTATTCTGATGCGCTGGTTCAGATGCTGCATACCTATTCTGATAAGCTGGAGGTATCTGTAGCACATACACTGGAGGAAGCCCATCAGCTGGTCGAAGGAGACCACCGCTTCCGTCTGTTTTTTCTGGATATCGCTTTAAGCGGCCATGCTGACGATATCAGTGGTCTGCGTTTTGCACAGTATCTGTCCAAAATTCCGATCTATAAGCATACTCCGGTCATATTCACGACGAGTTTTCCGGAATACATCTATGAGGCATTGAACACTCTGCATTGCTATGCGTATCTGCTAAAGCCTTTCCGACAGGACGAAGTCTTCTTCCAGCTGGATAAACTATTTGATCTGGAGGATTTTATACGTTTAAAGACCATGCACGGTGTCTACACCAAGATCCGCTATGCAGACCTGTATTATATCCAGTCCTTTGGACGTGTGATGCATTTTATGACCAGGCAGGGCGAGATCTGTTCCCGCCAGTATAGTATGAAGGCTCTGACCGAGCTGCTGCCGGGTCAATTTGCCCGTTGTCACAAATCTTTTATTATCAATCAGGATTATGTGGAATCCGTCAATTACCAGCAGAACCTTCTGCGCATACAGGATGTAGACGAAGAGATTCCCTACGGGAAAAACTTTCATTATACCATGTAAGAAAGGATAGTTTATTACAAATGAATATGTTATCTGTACTGGTTCCTTTATTTCAAAATGCCGCCTATCTGGGCTGTATGCTGTATCTGGCAGGCGGCATCCGTCATCGCCGGAAGCATCTGCACATTCCGCTGCTGCTGATCAGCTATCTGCTCTTCTCCGGAAGCATGTCACTGATCCAGCTCTATGACAATAACTGGATCATTCTGGGAACACTGCTTTCGATCCTGCTCTACATCGCCTTTATGTATGTAAATACCGGACAGGGACTCAATCAGTCACTGCACTATATCTTCTGTGGCTACATCACAGCCAGTCTGTGTCAGGTATTGATGATGCTTCTGCTGACCCTGGCACACCGAAGCATGGACATAAACAATGCTTCCGATCCTGGTACAATTTTTGTGATCGTCGGATCTGTTATTCCGTTGATCCCGATCCTGCATTTTCTCCCCTGGCACGCATGGATGCAGTGGCTGGCACAGTTTTCTTATTCAACGACACTGGGCTTTATCGGCATTCTGCTCCTCCTTTCCTGCATATCGTTGACCAATACACAGTTAAAGCTGGGACTTCTGGTCTCAACCGGTGTGACGATCCTGATCCTGATCCTCAGTATGGCGATCGCCTTATATCACGCACTGGAAGCCCAGAAACGCCGCCAGGCAATCCGCGATTACGAAACCTATCTGCCGATCCTGGATGAAATGATCCAGAGCATTCAGAAGCAGCAGCACTTATATAATAATAAGATTGCTTCCATCGTTCATCTGACCGACCTGCACACCGATTATAACAGCCTGTGTGCCGCGTTAAATGCCTTCCGTACCGTTCCTTCCGAACAGGATCACGAAGCCTATGCTTTTCTGCATCTGACAAATAAACTACTCGCTGGTCTACTTTATTGCAAATGTCAGGAAGCCAAACAGGCAGATCAAAAAATAACGGTTCTGGTCAATGATTATCATTACCAGAGCTGCTGTAATGATACAGAGATCGTCGATCTGACCGGTATTCTTCTGGATAATGCACTAGAGGCCTCTGCCCCCGGTGACACAATCTATGTCACGATCGGCAGGCCAGAAGCCTCTGATACGAAGTTCTATCTGTGTGTGGAAAATCCCGGTCCTGTCGTTACCGATGCCTTTCTGCATACGATCTTTACGCCGCATATTACCAGCAAGGCGAATAAAAACGGGCACGGACTGGGACTTCCGATTCTGAAAAGTCTTGTCAATAAATACCACGGTACACTGACTATGAGCAATTCCCAGCCGGTTCCGGGATCCGGTCAGACCTATATCAGTTTTGAGATTGAGATCTGATGACGTAAGCAGTTAATTCCTCCGGGCGGTCAATGATCGCCATCGGTTTCAGAGACTCCAATAAGGCTCTGTCCCGAAATCCCCAGGTCACAGATACGCAGTCCATGCCGGAATTATCTGCTGTTGCCTTATCAACGTCCGAATCTCCTACATATAAAGACTCTTCCCGTCGGCTGCCCAACCGCTTCAATGCCATATCTACCGTATCGGGTGCCGGCTTTGGACGAATCTGGTCATTCTGACCGATGGCTACGGATATATATTCTTTAAAGAAGATCTCGTTCAGTTCTTCTACAGCTGTATCATTCTTATTCGATACGATCGCCAGCTTGATCCCCTGACCGGACAACGTCTTTAGCAGCTCCGGAATGCCATCATACGGCTGTGTCTTAATGCGGCAATGGTCTGTATAATAGTTGCGGAAAGTCTCAAAAATCGTCTCATAATCAGGATTCTTTGCTCCCTCCGGTATGCAACGCTCGATCAGCTTACGGATGCCATTTCCTACATAGCAGCGTACCTGCTCGATCGTTTTTGGTGCAAGTCCATGCTTTTGCATCGTATAATTCACACTGTCTGTCAGATCCTCCAATGTATTTAACAGAGTTCCATCCAAATCGAAAATAACAGTATTGTACATCTTCTCTCTTCCTCTCTTTCTCTATTTAAGCCTTCTATGCATGACTACCCAGAAGGCTCACTTTTATTATACAACCGCTCGTCAAATTGCATATAGAAAGAGGTGGAAAGGTCGTATGGCAGTACATAAAATGTCTGTAATACCTGCATGCTGATTGCTTTCACACGCTGCGGATCCCCGCATGTCCGAATCTCTTTCTGCAGATCTTTCAGATAATAATGCCAGCGGCTGATAAATGCCTCATAAGCTTTCAGATCCGGTATTCCCAGCCATTTATTGATCTTTACTTTGGAACGATTTGTCTTCTTACACTCATGTACCTGCAGGAAATAATCAAAGCTGCCATTCTCATAGATACGCCCCAGCGGAAATAAACGGCAAAAACCCGGTCTGCTTTCATGGATCGTACACCGTCCCTCCGTATTCAGAAAGAAGCAATGCTCTCTGCCTGCTTTCATCTGCAGATTTGGCAGAATGATCCCATCTACTACATTCAGTTCCAGACACTTCGCCAGCATCTGTTCAAAGCTCCAGCCAAGAGTTCCTTCCAATTGGTAAATATCATAGGGATCCAGCACGATCGACTGCCCCATGTCCCGGCAGCATGCAGAACACCCGGAACAATCCTGGCATCCCAGCCGTACCATATCATTTGCACTGTATCTCTTCCCGTCTGACACTTCCTGCATGTCCCATTGTCTTTCCATTCGCTTTTATCCTTTCCCGACACCTCGATAAATCGTATCCTTTATGTTTGACCGGCTCTTACCACAAATCCGTCTGCCGTCTGTATTTCTCATAAAGCTGTAATGCCGCACGGACACTTCCCTTATTATTGAAGCTCTTGGGATATTCCATCCCATCATTTAATGCCTTGATCAGGGTCTGTCTGTAGCATTCTTTGCCGTATTTCTGGATAAACAACGCGGCTGCCTTCGCTTCAAATTCCATATGGACAGAATAATAGCCTTTCTCACAGACCGCCAGCTGGTCGCACTCATAGCAGCCATCCAGCTGGCGCATTTTGGAACATTCTACATTTACACATTTCTTATCTTCAAACAGTGTCGCATAGGAACAGCAGTTATAATCACTGCGGCATCCGCCGCACCACTGCGCCTGAAAGCAGAAATCACAGGCATGTCCACAACGTCCGATCGGATCCTTGCCCTCTCTGGCTTTGTGTACCAGCTCCGCCTTGATCTGCTTGCAGCGTTCGATCCGTGCCCCTTTGGGCTCATCTCCCTCCTGCTCATCATAGGAATAATTCGTCAGCTTCGTACATGCAAACTCCTTGCACTCACCACAGAAATCCACTTTTTTCTTCCGGGCGCACTGTGCCAGCTCACATTCCCCATAAAAGGGATGCCCCCCCGTGGCAATACACCCGCCGCAGTGAAATTCTTCTTTATATTCGCATGTCCCGCAGCATAATCCGCAATAGGAATCGATTCCTTTATCCATAACAGATCCGGCTCCTTTCCTTTGTACCATCCTTCAGAATGTTCTCATTCTCCGTTACGTATATAAACAGCTCTTTATTTTAACATACTTTACGGGAAAGTACAAAACTTTCTGAACAAAAGACATGGATTGGTTCAGCAGCCAGAAAATCGATTCGTCTGCTTTCCTTTTATATTTCTTTTTTATTATCTGCACCCGGTGTTGTCACGATTACTTTTTTCGGTGTAATGATCAATGCTCCCTTTGCCGTTGCTGCACCATGAAACATCTTCTCAGCCATCGCCTTAAAGGTGTCTACAACCTCTCCCTCTGTCACATCTTTAAATGCTACCGGCACAACATTTGACTCCCCATCCGAGCAGGTCGCCAGATCCCACATTCCATTTTTTAATACATTTTTTACTGCTTCATTTAACATAGAACAAACCTCCAATTTTATAATATATTCTGGTTTCCAAACCACATACTCATCACAGTAAATTTGCTCCTGTTCTTGAAGATATTAGTAAATTTATAAGTCACTTATAAATTTCTGAGTCATCCGGTTAAATAAACGAAAAAATTCAAGTAGATTTTTGCCAAAGAAAAGAGGTGCCGCAATTTGCAAACACCTCAGTATCGTTTCATATTTTCATTGAAAATTTCCGCCCATAAAGGCTTTGTTGTTCAATCACTAAATAAGTTCTTTATCCAATAGAAAATCAATCACATTGATATTCAAAATGCCATTATCATCATACCAACGCTTTCCAATGTCTTTCCTTACTACTATTTTAGGAAAAGAATCTCCTGTAAGCGCAAATGGTCTGAGTTCTACTTCTGCTTTTTCATCTGTAGGCATCGCATATGCCGACTGGATATAAGTCCGTTTTCCTCCTGAATTTACAACAAAATCAATTTCTCTTGGAGTACGAACCGAACTTCCACTGTTATTAACCGTCCTTGCATAAACGACACCAACATCAACGGAAAACTGCCTGATATTCAACTCATTATATATGATGTTCTCCATTATATGTGTCATTTCCTGCTGACGGAAACCTATTCTTGCATTTCTCAAACCTATATCCTCGCTGTAATATTTATTTGGCGAATCAAAATAGGATTTTCCTTTTACATCATATCGTTTACTTTCCGAAAAAAGAAACGCATCTTCCAAATGTCCGATATATGCCCGAATCGTATTGGCTGACACACCTCCCCCCTGTTTAGACGTCAGAGTGTTCGCAATTTTGTTTGGATTTGTCAATGAACCAACCGATGAGCAAAGTAAATCTAAAATTTGCTCCAATATATCTTGTCTTTCAATTCTCTTACGTTCAACAATATCCTTAATATATACCTCTGAAAAAAGTGATTTAAGATAATTCATCTTAGCCGTATCATTCGGTCTGGACATGATAAGCGGCATACCACCATAGAATGCGTATTCATCAAATGCTTCATTTTTGTCTCCACCAACAGCAGAATAATACTCTGCAAAACAAAGTGGGTGTACCCTTATTTCATCGCTTCGTCCCCTAAATTCAGTAAGAATGTCACTGGAAAGCATTTTTGAATTACTTCCGGTTACATAAACATCTAAATTTGATAAGCCTCTCAAATCATTAAGAGCATCGTAAAAAGTAATTTTCTTACCATCCGGATTATATGGATTGGCTACCTCATCGGACATTTGTATTTCATCAACGAAAAGATAATACTCCGCTTTACTCTTTTCCACCTTTTCTCTTACATACGATGAAAGAATAAGCGGATTACGATATTTAATATCCTTTGCAAGGTCAAGCTCAATCGTAATAATCTGCTCCTCTTTTACACCGTTTTGAATCAGGTAATCCCGGTATATGTTTTTAAGAAGATAGGATTTGCCACATCTCCTGATACCGGTAATTACTTTTACTAAGCCATCAAAACGATATGAAATCAATTGTTGCAGATAACTATCACGCTTAATTTCCATAAAATCCACTCCATTTCGTTGAAAATTTCCGCCCATAAAGGCTTTCACACTCAATATTGTATATGTTTTTCTTTATATTTTCAAGTTTTCATTGAAAATTATAACCCAAAAAGGCTAAAATATTCAGTGAGTTTTTCTATTTTCTCGCAACAACCCCAAAGAGGTGCTACAATTTGCAGACACCTCAGTATCGTTTCATATTTTCATTGAAAATTTCCGCCCATAAAGGCTTTCACGCTCAATATCATCTGTTTTCTATATCTATCTTTTATTGGACATTTTTGCCGGTAATCGTCCCTTTATAAGAAACAATACATTTCCTGTAAAAAGGGCAAAACTAGCATTTTTCCCCACAACTAACTCTACATTACTGGCATTTTCCTATACACTAAAATAAAATACTGCCGGCGTATTGATCAGCCGACAGTATTTTTGTTGCGCTATAACTGTTTGTTAAAGATAACTTTCTATCATGGCATCATATGCTATGACGCCATCCGAATCACGCGGAAACCGTTCCATGCTCTCGATTGACGCAGTGATCCTGCCTACCGGAAGTTCTAACAGCATCCGTTCCAATTCAAACTCCACCTCAGGATCCGGAATACGACTGCCCTCGACAATGATACGGATTGGTTTGTCGATGCTTTCATCCCCAGGAATACACACCGTCTGATGATTTACCCGTTCTGTCATCATGCTCTGCAGCTCATCCAGATCAATACGCCACCCACGATACTTAATAATACGCTTCTTTCTTCCTATCAGATATAAATATCCATCTTCGTCCAGATAACCGACGTCCCCCGTGTGTAAGCCACCGAAAGAATCCGTCGGTTTCTCTGCCATATCAAAACCGGATGTAGTAATTTGTCGCCAGCTGATCACATAGCCCTGGGAAATCTTCTCACCACAATATACAACTTCCCCTATCTGGTTTGGTTCTTTGGAAGGATATTCTTCCCCACATTGTATGTAAAACTTACTATCCTCCAAAGCTCGTCCGACGCTGTTGATCTTATCCTCATGCTCATCGGCAAAAAAACAGCTCATACAGCCGGTTGCCTCCGTCTGACCATACAACACAGCGAAATGCGCATTATGCTCTTTTGCCTGTTTCAACAGGCTTCTCACCGTTTGTTCCGGCAGAAGTTCGCCTGCCTGTGCTAATAATTTTAAATGCTTAAATGGACGATCCAGAACCTGCATTTTCTGTATGATCTCATAGGTATATCCGACACCAAAGATCGCCTGTACACCGGCTGCCTCCAGTTCATCCCAGTAATCGTTCTGCGTGATCTTTCCGGACGGAAACAGCATCGTTCCTCCCGCTTCCAAATAACTGGTGATAACCGACACACCATACGCATAAGAAAACGGAATCATCAGTACTGCTCTGTCCCCTTTTTGAACCCCGAGGCTTCGTCCCATCAGCTCTGCATTGATCTGCAGATTTTCACGGCTGAGCGCAACAAATTTTACACTTCCTGTGCTGCCGGATGTCGGAAGCAGTACGGCAATATCCGGTATCAGTTGATACAGTTCCAAAACTCCTTCATTCTTCTGGCTCCAGATATGATATTGATGATAAACATTGATCGGCGAATACATTCTGTCCCGCAGGACGGTATCGTCCCGCACGGATGACAGAATCCAGTATGGCTGATATCTGCTGATGCATCGATCCGCTAGCATATCATATTCTTTGGCATTCATTAATATAACGACCCAGGACAGCTTCAACAGATAATAAAACAGACAGACGCTCTCCCATGTGTCGTCAATCACTAATAAGCATACTTTCCGTCTGCCATCGTCTGGAATATGGACTCGAAACAGAATGTCCATCTCCTCCAGTACTTCGGAAATATCTGCTTTGTTTAAACTTTTTCTTCTCATACATTCTCTCATTCTTTTCTATAAAAACTACATCCTCACCATACTACTAAGGGGTTGCTAAGTAATTAGAATTCATCCAACCCCAAGTTCCTGTTTTTACCCTTTTGACGTACATCCAGTTTCCGGAACTGCATCCAAGACTGCTAGCTGAATAATCTACAACTACAACTTCATTCTTTGACATTAATTCCAAAACTGTTGCTGTTGATTTAGGTTGTTTACGAAGACGTACACCATCACCAGTAACATATCCCTTGTTTACACTGACTCGTGCCGTTTTTGCATCTACTGCAACTAATCCATTTTCTGTCAATAACGCCAATGCATATTGACCATTTCCTTCTTCAACTATTTTCTCTGCCTGTTGAAGCTGCGCTTCTGATACTGTTACTTCATTTTTCTGCTCTGCCCAGCAAGTTACTGGATCAAGAAGAAAAAAACTACATAACACTACAAGAATACTTCTTGCTACCCATTTGATTCCTTTTTTCATTGCTAACCTCTTTTCTGCGTATCATTGTTGCATAGAAGGTATATCAGATACGCACAATACACCTTCCTAAATGATGATTCATCATTTATTATTAAAGAGAATATTTAAATTCTCAAGTTACCTAATGTTAATACATTGCTTCCTAAATCCCATCATATTTCTATATTTTTTATCCATTTTTTCTTTCTGTGTATATACCCTTTTTGACATTAAATATAAACTATATATCTTTTTCATTTTCAAACTATATTCCATTTTTAAATAATTTTTGTTCTTCAACAATGCCTCATATACTATAATAGATCTTCCCTTCCGATTGTTATCCTTCGATATATAATAAATTACATTTATATTAGAAATATTTTCTTTTCCATAGTACTTTTCCAAATTATCTTTTATAAGCTTTCCATAATAATTGCATTTTTCCTTTTCAATATACGCTATCTCCTCACTGTTTAAACTTGCTGCCTCTGGTATTTCCGCATCAGTAACCGTTCCTGTTTTGTCATCTACTCTCACACAATATGTATACTTCCAATCATCTGACCTGCAAGTAATTTCATTAAAAACTCTTGTATTTTTCCCTTCTGTTTTAACTGCGTCTTTTCCTTTCTTCACCTTACATGTCATCTTCGTCGTGTCCAATCCGAACAGTTCCGACAGCACCTTTGCTGCTTTCTCCTCACAAACTTCCTTGCTCAGCTTCACAGTCGGTGTGGCTGTTGCTACCGTCTCTGCTTCCAACTGCTCTGCCACGGCATATTCTCTTTTCCGCCGAAAATCAATGATCTGCAGCAGCTGCTCATCTGTCAGACACTTCTGAGGAATATAAAACATTCCCTCCGCATCACAATACCATATCCGTTCTGTGTATTCCCCCACGTCTTTTGGGTCAGAGACCTCTGTTAGGGTACCTGCCGGATATATTCCCTGCTCGTATTTCTTTTCCAATGCCGCATAT
>CAUCOL010000023.1 GCA_958444395.1 uncultured Lachnospiraceae bacterium | reverse complement strand
CAATGATACAGGCTCTTTCCTGTGACAGAAAGAGCCACCAACATCTTCTATCTGTAGTTTGGACAATGTATCAGATTTTATTCTGTTATTTTGTTACTATCTTTGTTCCGTTAGTTACATTTTATGCCTCAGATTTCTCCGGCATTTCTGTCTGCTGCGAATCATAAGGATTCTGCGGATTTGCATTTTGTGCCTCTGATCCCTCTGGCATTTCTGTCTGCTGCGAATCATAAGGATTCTGCGGATTTACATTTTGTACCTCTGCTCTCGCCGGCATTTCTGTCTGCATCGGATGATACGATTGTGCAGGATCCACTGCCGCATTCTGGTTAGATGTATATCCCGGCTGCGGAGCCATATTGCGATAATTCATCTGCGCATGTACATAGACTTTTTTCTCATGATAATACACCACACAGGTATCACTCAGAATGTCGTGAAGTCCACGTTTATCTTTTTCAACAAAAACCATCAGATAACCTATGTTCATAATGATGCCCGCCAGAAATCTTCCGATCGTCTCACGGTAAAGTACCTCGAACCAGGTCATATCACGTTCTTCCACGCTGACTACCCGTAGTTGAAACAACTTCTTTCCCGGTGTTGCACCACAACGATATGTGAACAGCACAAAATACGCAACCGTGATCAGATAGACCACAATATCATATACGGAATATTTAAAGATAAAATCCCGAACAAGAATATTGTCCGGATGTCCGATACAATAGATCCATTTTGGGATGCGAACCACCAGCAATCCGGCATTGACTATGATCATATCTACTATAAAAGCTGCCAGACGTACGAAAAATCCGGCATATACCTGGTCTTTCGTCTTAGTCTGCATAATACATCAACACCCCATTCCCTTTATTTTCCATAATATCTACTGCCAGTTCAGTATCTGACTTACTCTTAAATTTGTTTGCATATCCAAACAGTCCTTTTAAGAATGCGGATGCATCGTTTTCCGGCTCAAAATACGTAATGTCTTCGGATAATTTATTCTCTTTCTGAATCACCTTCTTCAGATCATCCAATGATCCTGTCTCATCAATCAACCCATTCTCTTTTGCCTGCAAAGCAGAATAAATACGGCCATCCGCCAGCTTCTTCACTGTCTTAATGTCCATTTTTCTTCCTTCACTGACGATCCCCGTGAACTGATCATATGCTTCATCAACCAATGACTGCAGAATGTCGTACTGCTCATCGGTCAGTTCCAGTCCGGCTGAACCCATAGACTTATTTTTGCCACTGGTGATATCAATCTCTTTAATGCCCAGTTTATCATATAATTTCTTACAATTTGTCAGGGAAACAATAACACCGATCGATCCGGTCCAGCAATTTCTGTTCGCATAAATCTTATCTGCTGCCATAGAAACATAATAACCACCGGAACATGCCTGTGATGCAAAATACGCATACACCGGACGTTTTGTTTTCTCTTTATATTCCATTAATTTTAAATATAATTCATCACTCTGATATACAGCACCACCCGGACTGTCTACATACAAAAGGATACCCTTATTATTATCTGCTTTTTCCATTTGATCAATGTAGTACATATACAGATCGTGGTCATATCCACCGGAAGATGTCAGACTGCTTGTGGAACCACTTGCCTGAATCGTTCCTACTACATCGATCACACCCACAAAGTCCTCTGTAGGCAATGTTACCTCTTCACTGTCCAGATTCAGTCCGGACATCAAACTACTTAATGCCTCTGTCTGTGTATCCGCCTGTTTGCTTAATACCTTACCTGAAACTATGTTAGATACTACTCCTGTCACACACACGGCTATAAATACTATACCCGCTACTACAATTCCTACCAGTTGCTTTTTCTTCATTCTTTCCTCATTTCTGTGCACAAAATCATCCGACTCTGTGACACGATTTATTTTTTTCACCAAAGAATTATCCCTGTGAATTTTAAAAATTTATCTCTTAAAATAAAGTACAAACATAAGAAACGGAGACTGCAGCGAAGCCAACAAACCCGCTTCCTGTAACAGCCCCCGCTTTCATATAATTTCAATGCTGTATCGTAAACATTGCAAAGCAATACAACAGTCTGCAATATTTATCAACAACATAATACCTTTCTCTCCGACACCATCCTGCGTTCTGATGCCATGTGCACTAAATCTTTGAATAACCGAAGCTGTTTACGATGGCATCCAGCTTTCTTCCGGATTGACAATGTGGGCAATCTCCCGGATTATATGTCTGGTAACCGCTGACATCGTCCAATGTAAAGATAGAATTGATTGGAATGCCATCTACTTCATCTACTGCTGAGAATAAAGCACCCACGCCCTCCAGAATACCGCCATAATACCGCAGACCATCCATACTCTGCTGAATCGTCTTTCCGGTGGTAGCACTTGCCAGTACCAGCACAATATGTTTATTCATAACCATTGGCTCAATATTATCCCTGAAAATGATCTGACCACTGGAATTGATCTCCGGTGTGATCACATTGACACACTCATGTGAGTTCAAAGACATGATACCGGCTGCCGTCAGTTCCTCTGCCAGATAGGCACCGATCACCTCACATCCATCCATACACACTACAGTATCCACCGCAGTCGTATTTCTGTATGCCTTTACAAGCTCCTTTGCAACCAACTGTGCTTCTGTATGACGGCATTTGATCGGCGTCATATCCAGATAATAATTAATGTGTGAATGATTCGTTGCGAAATGGCCCGGAATGGCTTTCAACTCAATCTTCTTGTTGCATTTTGCCGGAATTTTAATTTTTCTTTCTTCCATACTCATAGAAACCCCTCCTTTTCGTGTCAGCACAGCGAAGCACACCACAACCGGTATAGCCCTGGTGCCACTCGCTGCACTAACACAATGAATGGCGGGGTTTTCTATACCTGGTGTTTATTCACTGTATTAGTCTTCGTCTTTTACTTCTACTGTTACCTTTTCTAAGTGCCAGATTTCCTTAGCGTATTCTTCTATCGTTCTGTCAGATGAGAACTTACCACTTCTTGCGATATTGATGATTGCTGATTTAGCCCATCCATCCTCATCTTTATATGCTTCTTCCACACGTTTCTGTGCATCTGCATAAGAACGGAAATCTTTCAAAATGAAATACATATCCGGTCGTCCGCCCTGACCATCTAACAGAGAATTGTAGATGTCACGGAATTCATCCAGGTTGTTTGGCGCATACGTACCATCTACCAGCTGTGTCATCACAGCACGGATATCTGCGTCATTATTGTAAATCTCTCTCGGATTATACTGACCATTCTGCTCATATGCGATTACTTCATCAGATGACAGACCGAAGATAAATGCATTTTCTTCGCCTACTTCATCCACAATCTCGACATTGGCTCCATCCATCGTTCCCAATGTCAGGGCACCATTCAACATAAACTTCATATTACCGGTACCGGATGCCTCTTTACTTGCTGTAGAAATCTGCTCGGATACATCAGCTGCAGCAAAGATGATCTCAGCATTGGATACACGATAGTTTTCGATGAATACAACCTTGATCTTATCCTGAATCGTTTTATCATTATTGATCACATCACCTACACTGTTAATCAGCTTGATAATGGATTTTGCACGCTGATAACCGGCAGACGCTTTTGCTCCAAAAATAAATGTACGAGGATAGAAGTCCATTGAAGGATTCTTCTTTAACTCATTGTATAGATACATAATATGCAGGATATTCAACAACTGACGTTTATATTCATGCAGACGTTTTACCTGAACATCAAAGATAGATCGTGGATTTACCTCGATTCCGTTATGTTCCTTAATGTATTTTGCCAGACGTACTTTGTTCTGGTATTTAATATTCATAAATTCCTTGCGGCTCAATTCGTCATCCGCATAAATCTCCATACCATGAATATGCTCCAGATTTGTGATCCAGTCATCACCAATCTTCTTTGTCACCCACGCAGCTTCCAATGGATTACCATGAAGTAGGAAACGACGCTGTGTGATTCCATTTGTTTTATTGTTAAACTTCTCCGGCATCATCTGATAGAAATCTTTTAACTCCTGCTTCTTCAGGATCTCGGTGTGGAGCTTCGCAACACCATTTACAGAGAAACTTGCTGCGATCGCAAGATGCGCCATCTTCACCTGACCATCATAAATGATCGCCATCTTCTCAACTTTACTCTGATCCCCCGGATAAGCAGACTGAATCTGTAATACAAAACGGCGATTGATCTCCTCGATGATCTGATAGATACGTGGAAGCAATCTGGAGAACAGCTCTAATGGCCACTTCTCTAATGCTTCGGACATGATCGTATGATTTGTATAAGCACAGGTCTTATTTGTAATGCTCCATGCCTCATCCCATTCCAAGCCATACTCATCCACCAGAATACGCATCAGCTCTGCAACTGTCACTGTAGGATGTGTATCATTCAGCTGGAAGCATACTTTCTCATGAATCTTGCGGATATCATCATGCTTCTCCATATATTTGGATACGGCACGCTGGATACTTGCAGAAACAAAGAAGTACTGTTGCTTCAAACGAAGCTCCTTACCTGCCATATGATTATCGTTTGGATACAATACCTCACAGATGGTACGTGCAAGGTTCTGCTGCTCTACCGCCTTCTGATAATCACCCTTATCAAAAGAGTCGAGATTGAATGTATCAATCGCTTCTGCATCCCAAATACGAAGTGTATTAACGACGTTATTGTTATATCCGACTACCGGCAGATCATATGGTACTGCCAATACAGACTGATAATTCTCCTGTACGAAACGATCACGGCCTGTTTCATCTTTACGGATCGCAACATAACCGCCAAACTTAACTTCTACGGCATACTCAGGACGTTTGATCTCAAATGGATTTCCATACTTCAACCAGTCATCCGGCTTCTCTACCTGGTAACCATTCTCAATCACCTGCTTGAACATACCATATTTATAACGGATACCGCAGCCATATGCCGGATAACCGAGTGTAGATAAAGAATCGAGGAAACATGCAGCGAGACGACCAAGTCCACCGTTACCCAATGCAGCATCCGGTTCCTGATCTTCGATGACATCAAGATCCATCACAAGTTCTTCAATCGCCTGTTTGATCGCTTCATTCCCCTTCAAGTTAATGATAATATTTCCCAATGCACGACCGGTCAAAAACTCCATAGACAGATAATAAACTGTTTTAACATCCTGTTCTTCATAAGTACGGTGTGTTGCCATCCACTGATCTACCACTGTATCTTTTACAGCATAGGACACTGCCTGAAACAACTCCTGATTATTTGCTTCTTTCACAGATTTACGAAATAATACTTTCACGTAATTCTCAATATCTTTTTTGATTTCGTCTTTATTGAGTTCCTTCATGTTTTGTTTACCTCCCTCTTTTCTGTGTTCGTTTTAACTAATTCTCCTTGTTTTCGCATATACACACATAACTATCATATACTAACCTTTTAAAAAAATCAACGAAAACGTTATCGTTTTCCCTTTTTCTGCCATTTCTGGTAATATTGACAATCATACTGTCATACAGTAATACAAAATACTTTCGGAGCTTCGTCATGTCTTATCGTCTCTATCGTTTTATTCATTCCACGCTATGTTATCGTTCACATATTCTGTCTGTCACACTACCTCGTCCACCTGTCCTGTTTTTGCTTTGTCTGGTACTTCCCGCCCTGCTCCTGACCGGCTGCAGCCATCAAAAGACACCTGAAAAAACAGATGCTCTTGACTATACCGTGGTATCAGGCACAGATATTCCCGACGATCTTCAGGATCTGATCGACGAGCGAAAGGAGGAGCCATTTGACCTGACTTATACTGACGGATCCTGTCTATACATCGCTAAAGGTTATGGGAAGCAGGACGGTGGAGGATTTAAGATTGTAGTCAATGACTTTTATCGCTCTACGGACAGCCTCGTATTTGACGCTGAACTCTTCGGTCCCAAAGCCGGAGATGCTGTCTCCGGTACCCCATCCTACCCGTATATTGTCATCAAAACAGAATACCGCGAGGAACCTGTTGTATTTCCTTAAACTGCACTGCATGATTTTTTGTTATGTTTCCAAAAATATTGATACATTTTTGTCTTGACCATTGCGGTATATTTTATACAATGAATACAGAATCAATTATTGTACCGTTCAGAACAGTCCATGTATTATCTCATCAAAAGAACATGCGCCTTTGACTGTCTGACTCCGTACATATACCCCCAAAGAAAGGACAAATAAACATGAATCAATTTCAATGGAAATACACTCTTTCTGATACATCTGTATGTATCGAAGCCAACAAACTTCTAAAGGACTTCTCTGATAACGGCTGCGCGCCGCTGATCATTGATGCCCTGACCGACTCTGTACTGCGTATTCATACCCGCACTACACCATCCTTTGCGATTGAAACACTGCCAAAGGCAGCCGGACATCTGCAACAGATTTCTGATACCGCTGGACTCGTTCTTGAGACTTCCTCTCTTCGTCTGACACTTGACGATCAGCTGAAGCTGCAGATTGCTGACCTGGACGGTCAGATTCTCTGTGCTGATTACACCGGTCCCAAGCAGACTGCAGAGACCTTATCGGAAGAGGAATTAGAACAGATGCGCATGGAGGGGCATGCCGTTTCCGATTCGGATAATGCCTGCCGCTACACGATCTACAAACAAACCTCCCCTGACGAAAAATTCTACGGCCTGGGAGACAAAACCGGCGTTTTAAACAAGCGTGGCTATGATTATATTATGTGGAACTCCGATCTTCCGGATCCTCATGTTGAGAACAATACCTTCCGCGCCTTATACAAATCCATTCCGTTTTTTATTTCATTAAGCTCCAGAGGGGTATACGGAATCTTTTTTGATAACCACTTTAAATCTTTCTTCGACATGGGTTATAACAGCAAAGATTACTACTCATTCGGAGCCGTAAGCGGCGATCTGGATTATTATTTTATCCACGGCAAAACAATAGCTGAGGTCATCACACAGTATACTGCACTGACCGGACGTAGCCCGCTGCCACAGCTTTGGACACTCGGTTATCATCAGTCACGCTGGAGCTATTATTCTGCCCAGGAAGTACTGGAACTCGCCAGAACCTTCCGTAAATATGATATTCCATGTGATGCAATCCACCTGGATATCGACTACATGGATCACTTTAAAGTATTTACTGTAGATAAACAGCGTTTTGGTGATCTGAAAGAGCTCAGCGATGCGTTAATGAAAATGGGAATCAAACTTGTCACTATCATCGATCCGGGTACCAAAGCCGAAGAAGGCTATGATATGTATGAAGAAGGGCTGAAGGAAGGCTACTTTGCTCAGGACAGCGATGGACAGATCTATCACAATGTCGTTTGGCCCGGTGACTCTGTCTATCCGGACTACACCTCCTCTAAAGTGCGCAGCTGGTGGGGTGCTCAGACCCGTCGTCTAACAGATCTGGGTGTACGTGGTATCTGGAATGATATGAATGAACCTGCCAGCTTCCGCGGACCTCTGCCGGATGACGTTGTGTTCCCGGGAGATGGCACACCGCGCCTTCATAAAGAAGTGCACAATGTATATGGACATCTTATGGCAAAAGCAACCTATGAAGGCTTAAAGAAATACGACAAACGCCGCCCATTTATCATCACCAGAGCCTGCTACAGCGGCACTCAGAAATACTCTACTGCATGGACAGGTGATAACCAGAGCCTGTGGGCACATTTAAAAATGTCTGTTCCACAGCTGCTAAATCTCGGTATGTCCGGTCTTCCTTTTGTCGGAACAGATATTGCAGGTTTTGGTGCCAATACTACACCGGAGCTTTTCGCACGTTGGATCGAAGCCGGATGCTTTGCACCTTTATTCCGAAATCATAGTGCAAAAGATACACGCCGTCAGGAACCCTGGCGTTTTGGAGAAGAAGTCCTCTCCATCAACCGAAAATATATCTCTCTTCGTTATAAATTTTTGCCATATATATATGATCTGTGCCGTGAAGAGAGCCTGACCGGTGTTCCTATGCTGCGTCCTCTGGTTATGCACTACCAGGATGATCCTGATACCTGGGAATGTAATGATGAATATCTGGTAGGTGATTCCATTCTGGCAGCACCTGTTACAGACCAGGGGGTACGTCACCGCGTAGTCTATTTGCCAGAGGGAACCTGGGTAGACCATTGGACAGGCGAACGCATCGCCGGCAAACGGCACATTCTGCGTGAAGCACCTTTAGATGTCTGCCCGCTCTATATCAAAGCAGGCTCTCTCCTTCCTACCTGGCCTGCGGTTGATCATGTACCGGAGCATGGTGTCTCCTCCCTGATACTGGAGTATTATCCAGATACTTTGACGAGTCCGTCCAGTCCTGCTGCCGCTTCCTATAAGCATTATCAGGATAACGGCACAGACTTCGCCTATGAACAGGGTGAATATAACCTGTATCATTTTGAAGTTACATCAGAGGACACGACATTATCGACAACCTTAGAGCACGATGGATATGACCGTCCTTATGAATCTGTCACCCTGCATATCTGCTGATCCAGCTGATATGCAATATCCGCAAAAGAAACAATATCTTTATTCCGGCACAGGACTGGCTGCCCCGCAGCAAGTCTTGTGCCATTTATATATACTCCATTGGTAGAATCCTGATCAATAACTGTAATTTTTTCTTTCTGTATCTGCAGCACAGCATGGCGTCTGCTGATCTGCGCTGCCGGAAGTCTACAACGATTTTCTTCACCTCTTCCTATCGTATACTCCCCCTGAACAAGCACCAACTCTAACGGCATTTCATTTTGTAACGAGATGCGTCTTAGCACATATTGTTTCTTTGGTAATACCTGTTTCTTCGGTAATGTTTTTTTCTGTTGATTTGGCAATGATGATTCACACCTTTTCTGATTTACCACCCCTTCATTCACAATTTCTGTGCTGCTGGCCTGCAGTATGTGCTCTATCTTCGCAGGCGCCATTCCCTCGGACCGGATCTGTTCATATAAACCATATACCAGCTTTACCGCCCGCGGATCTTTGTGATCTGTTTTCTTCATAAACACTTGCAGCAATTCTTTCAGTTGATCTTCCAACGGCTGTGAAAACCCCGGAAAATAACAGACATATAGTTTCTTTTTCTTCAAGTCCCAGTACAAAAATTCCAGTTGTAATATATAATGTTCTTCCTGCAGTAAAAATTCTTTTCCCGCCTGCAGACTGTCTATGATTCCTCTCATCACACCGGACAGCATATGATACCCGGCTTCCTTTCCCTCTAAAAGCCGCGACAGACTCGCCATTCCCTGTACAGAATAGCGAAAAAACATCTCATTATCTATATAAATGATCTGCAGAGGCAAATGTTCCCTGATCGTATTATGTTGCAGCATCTTTACATCCACACGCTCCCCGTAGGCTTCTGCGCCATTCGTCTGTATCCATGCCTCTTCACTGTTTTTTGACTCCTGCCACGCTTCCACGTTCTCCCTCCTCTCCTGTTTCTTTCTGCTCCTCCCTGCGATAACGCAATGACTGTACCGGTGACAGTTTTTCCATCGTCTCATCCGTCTGATATCGGAAATGGTTCTGTAAAAAAGACTGCATAACCGGTATTTTCCATGTCACTTCCGCCTGTACGTTTCCTTTAACCCACAGGCTGCCTTTACGAATCCGATATCTCTTCACCTGCATAATCCATACTCTGCTGTCTCTCTGTATCGTATTAAGATCCACGGATTCCTGCTCCAACGCATCCTGCGCACCGGTACCGCTTTCTGCTCCCCCCGTCTCTTCCAACGCCTCAAAATCTTCTGCATTTGCTCCATGAGGGGTACCCTCTATCACCTCGATCATCTGACAGTGCAGCATATCCTGTAGGACAATGCAGTCATGCATATAAAGCAGCTGAAATATATATGCAAATATAAGCCCCAGCAGGATCGGTACTACAAAAACCGCCTCTACTGTAAATGTCCCACGGCGCCAGCCCCTGTGCATCTCTGCCGCTTGCTCCATCTCATCACTCTCCACTGTCTTTTTATATCTCAAACGTTAATACCGTAAGATAGCTGACAAATAAAAACGGAGCAAACGCAATACTGTCTTTTTTATGGAGTCTGCCGAGCAGAAGACGTATTCCCGCCACCAAAAATGCATATAAAAAGCCAAAAAACAGAAATAATCCATTTTGCCACAGTTCCATCCCCATCGCTGCTGCACCGATCAGGAATCCATCTCCCATACCGATTCCTCCTCCCAGTACATAATGCATGCCAATAAAAAAGCCTCCCAGAAAAATACCGGTCACTACATACTGTAATGCACTTTGTCCACGTCCCCATTGACATGCTGCCATTGCCACTGCTCCGATGCCAATTGCCGGCAGCCATATTCGTTTCCAAAGCCAGTCTGTCACAGCACAGCCTCCCAGCAGCAGTACGCTGATACATTGTATAATCACCATATAGTTCACTTCTATCCATCCACTTCCTCTCCTGTTTTCCCTCTACTCATCTACTTCCACTCCACATTTACTGCATGCCGGCATCGTACCTGTCTGCTCCTTCCGGACTTTACGGATCGTCCGTTTCCATTTAGGGCACTGCAACGTACTATGATAACGTGTTCCATACCGGGTAATATACACATTCCGTTTTTCTTCCGGTCGTACTGCATGACAGCATCCCTCGCAAGGGTAATACTTTGCTCCAGTACTATTCCTATATTGA